>JAHJRR010000012.1 GCA_018830685.1 Nanobdellota archaeon | reverse complement strand
GAACCTCATCATTGTAAATATCTAGGAGTACTACTGGTTTATCGACGGCAAGTGTAGCGCCCATAGAGTGGAATTGATTACCCAGTATAACAAACGCCTCGACATCTTTCTGTATTGCTTTCAATCCCTCATACTGACACCCAACAATGTGCCCCTCATACGCTACAAGCCCCTTCTTTTTAGAAAGAATAACTTTTTTTCCAGCATCCTCGTAAAACCTTTTAATCTTCTCCAAATCATGTCTGTGTTGTATCGAATACGAAAGTCCTATTGTCTTATACTCTTTCAAATGAGGAATAGATTTCTTAAGGATAGGCTCAAGATTCAACAAATCTTTAACTTCTATGTACAGAACAGGAATATTACTCTCTATAAATTCTGCATGACCAAAATGGACTATCAAGTCAGCATCGAGTGTCTCGGCTTCTTGCACAGCAATGGAGCAACCACCCCAACAAGTCTCTCCAGAAAAAATACACTCAATCCCAAGACCCTCAATTATTTCAGAGATCTCCGGTGCGTTCTGTTTTATACCTTCGGCCAACTGCACAATAACTTTCTTTGGCTTCCGTTCCTTTAGCTCTAAAACAAGTTTATCCTTTTCAAAATCAAGCGTCATGATTTTTTATTCAATTGGATGGTTAAATAACTTCCGCTCGCCTAGGCTCGCTTCAAGAATTAGCCTCACTCCAGAGTCATTCGCATTGACCGTGCTCAAAATCGGCTCTGCCAGATTTTTCACTAGATAATCAGGATTCTTCAATAATCATAGAATATTCAATAACCTGTTACATGATTTTACTAAGTTATTTTTAGCGAAGCGTTCCTCTCTTTCAGAATAAATTGATATATTCCGCTCTAGGAAAATTATTTCTTCATCGCAAAAAACCAGTGTCCCTCATTTTCATATTTCGGATCGCTTCTCCAAATTTTCTTGAAATAATGTATGAGATATTTATGCTTCTCTCCATAAAAAGGATCCCAAAAATGAATATGTTTCTCATCAATCCTCTTGAGAACAACGTAATGGTCTGATTTCTTGTCAGGAGATAGATAGCACAAAATTATCACAAAACCTTTCCTTTGATATGCTTCCAAATCTCTCATTGTTGCATTTTTTATTGAGGCATAACTGAGTTTGAATTTCTCTGCAACAAGAGGAAAATCTCTGTGCCACGTGCCTCTAACCTTATTGGTGTTCAACAATTTCGCAAGCTGTTTCTCTGACTTCTTAATCCCAAAAAATTCGAGTGCCATCCTCATTGAAGCAGCCCCGCAAGTGTAATTAGTTTCTTGTTTGTAAAAAGAAAATTTCACCATCTTATAACTGAGTTGATTTTTTACTTTAAAAATTCTAGGATGGATTTTTAGTTTTAAGTCATTCAACCATTGTTTCTACGATAGTCATAACAGAACATAAATACTTATAAATCTTTTTTCTTAGATATTTTTATGTCAGCCAAATTGATTCAGTTAGTTGGGGATAATGGAAACGGAAAGATTATTCCAGAGTATGATTTTGAAGGCAGGGAATTTAGGGAACCCCAAAAAAATCCGGTTATAGAGTTTTACGGATTTGAAAATTTAAGCGGGGGAGAAGTGAAAGGAATATTCTGTGAAGAGGCAGGAGTGGATGATTCTTCGTTAAAGGAATTAAAAGAGATGAGAGAATCTTGGGGAAATAGAATAGAAGGATTTGAATTTTGGAGATTTCATCGAGGAGAAAATGGATATAACGGAGTTCCTGCAGGAGATTTACTCTCTATTGCAGGATTGGGTGCAGGAATATTTATCAATGCAGGATATCTTCTTATTCCCCTCGCGTTTCAGGTAACTGAAGAATTTCTTAGAAGGACAGGAAGGTCAGAGGAGAGAAATAAAATAGAACGCCATAATAAAGTTATGGAAGAAGCCGGAACGATTCTAGATAATGTTGCGGGAGCAAGGGTTTGCGTGAAAAATGTTCCGAGAGCAAGGGAGATTATTGAATCTGCCAAAAATGTGGAGATGCGTTCTTATGTAAACCTTAATCTTTATGAGATAAATTCTGATTTGAGAAAAGCTTATCGAGAGGCAGAGAAATGAAATTCCTAAAAATATTAATCGCAGTAATGGCTGGATTAGCTGCATTAGCTCCTTTGGAAGTCGCCGCAAGACCCGATATAAGTACTGATGCTTCTTTCAAGAGTAAATACATTGGTTCATCAGGAAGTGTTTTTGAGAAAGAACCCGTGGCTCAGCCATCTTTGACTGTTTCAGACAGAGGCGCATCTGGTTGTGTGGCTGCAAATGTAAATTTGGAAAAAGGGGTCACTGAAATTGATTATATGGCTGGTTATGATAAAAGTGTAAAGAAATGGAATTTTGGAGCCGGATTAGGACTTTATGATCTGAAAGATTACGATACAAATATGTGGGATGCTTGGGCAAGTGTATCGCGGAGTGCTCTCTTAAATCCCTCTGTAAAATTTAATAAGAATTTTTCTGCAGGAGATTTTGACAATAGCGGAGGAAGTTATCTTGAGGCTTCTGTTAGTCATAAATTTAAAGGGAAAATTCCCTCATTTGTCAAAGTCAGCTCACAGTTCAATCATCGTTATTTCACTCCAGATTCAGGGATTAGTCTGGCTCGTGCAGAAGTGGGTGTGCCTTTAAACTGTAAGGGAGTTTCTATAATGCCGAAGGTCAGAGTTCAAAGAGCTGTGGATAGAACTAATTTTAAGGATGATGCGGACTTCTCAGTCTCTGCAAGTTATAGTTTTTAACAAGTTAATTTAAACTTATTCTTTAAAAAATATATCTCAACACAAGAAGAACAATAAATACTACAAGCATTAACTCGATAGTCTTTTCAGTCTTGCTACCCGGAGAGATGAATCCCGTAATCCTCGACTTTGACGGCCAGAACGGACAAATACCTATCAGGGTAATACTATCAAAAAATAGGTGTACGGAATAACCTATGAAAAAAGGAAGGGACAAAATAGGATACAAAAGTGCAACGATAACTGACAGAATCACACAAACTGTATAACTATGCATGAAGTCTTTGTAAGTCTTATTCTTTAACGGCTGCAAAATTTTAAAATCTTTTTTTGGAGCAATCACAGCATCAAGGTCTGGAATGAAACTTGCAGCTAAAACCATTGGGAAGAAAATAATTTTGTGATTCACAACAGGCAGAAAATAGAGTGCCATAAAAAAACCCAACAGAAGATGAATTCTCTTAAACATTTTTATAAAAAGAAACTGGTAAATTTAAAGTTATCTCTTTAATAAATAAATATTCGCTCACTCCGTTCGCATATTTATCTTGCTCCGAAACCGAATCAGCCAGGTTTCTTCGCCAAAATTAAACACGAACCTGTATGATTTTACTTTAGTCAATTGCGAGCGAAGCGAGCTTCCATTCCCATTAAAATAAATATAAATATCCCCCGGAATGCTCTCAAGCTCACTCGTATTTTTTAATTTTGGCTTTGCAATTATTTCTCGTGAACTTGCTCGTCGAACCGAGGTTCTCATCATGGACAAATAAATATTATCTCGCTTCACTCGACAATAAATAGCCCCACCAGGATTCGAACCTGGGTCACAGCCTATCTCCCGACCTCGCACGAGAGATTATTTTTGTTTCAGTCTCTACCACGAAGTCGCTCGACCAGAGGGCTGTATACTTGACCGCTGTACTATAGGGCTTCAACTATTAATCATAAAATTAGTATTAAAACGTTTCCCACGAACAAAAATCGGTACTTTTAGAATTATGTCTTCTTAATAAGTTATCACTATCAAGCCAAAATCAAGATAAT
>JAHJRR010000002.1 GCA_018830685.1 Nanobdellota archaeon | reverse complement strand
TTTTCCTAAAGCTTCAGAAAAATACCTTAAAAAAGTTTCATCTAAGCCCATATTTGTAAAAGTGGAAAAAATTGTTACGAGAGACAATACAAGAGCATAAATTCCAAAAAGTTCTGGAAGAAGCAATCTTGCTATTAAAATTGTGAATATTAGCCCTCCAAATTTGAAGATTAGAGTGGATGCAACAATATATTTTGAATTTTTTACTGCTATCTTGGAAAGATTCTGATTTTCAATCTCTTGTTCCATAATAAGAATGAAAAGCTATTTGTTTTTAAAACTAATGTGAGTCTCCTTAAAAACATATTTTTAATCACAACAAACATTAAAAAGAGGAAAAGTTCTCGAAATATTGAATATGGCTGAATATAATTTAAGATTCCAACCTTGGCTTAAGTTAGCAAGACATAAACAATTAATAGAATATTTAGAGGGAGAACCTATTTTTCCAATTGAAGTTGAAATATCCCCTTCAAGAGTATGTAATGCTAAATGTTCTGTTTGTTTTTATGGAAAAGAGGAAGAAAGGATTAGGGGACCTAAATTTTTCAAAGAAAGTAGAATGGAAAGATTAATTGAAGAATTTTCTGTTCTTGGAGTGAAATCTATTGATTGGTCTGGAGGGGGAGAACCTACCCTACATCCATCATTTCCACAATTTGCTGAATGGGCAAAACAAAATGAGATCAAACAGGGCTTATTTACTAATGCCTTAGAACCAATCCAATATGACCCTTCATTATTTGAGTGGATAAGGGTTACAAAAACAAACCATGATTTAAATGAAGACTCCTTGAGAACATTGAGACAATGCAAAACGTTGGGAATATGTATAAATTATAGAGGGAATATTGACTATGAAAATGTTACTGGCGCCCTTAAAATTGCTGAAAAATTAGATGATTTAAAAAAGGATTCTAGTTATTCAACATATGTGCAAGTTAGACCTGCATTGAAGGTTAGGGGAGAGAAAGTGAACATTACTCCTCCAGATATAGAACACTCCCTTCTTCAACCAACACACTATAAATTTTCAGATTCAAGTTTGAGTAGGACTTATAGTGATTGTCAAGGGTATCATTTTATTCCATGGATATGGCAAGACGGAGATGTGGATGTTTGTAGTCATCATAGAAAAAGACCAGAATTTAATTTAGGAAATTTATACAAAGAAGAGAGGGAAGGAAGATTTAAATATATAATGGAAAATGCTCCAAGTTCAGTTGAAGTAGTAGATGATTGTCAGGTTTGTTGTAAACCTCATGAAACTAATTCTATTATTCATCTAATGGAAAATTTACAAGATATTGATTTTCCTTAATAATTTTAAATGATAAAAGGATATTTTATTTATCCTCAAGGATATTGCCAAAAAATAAGAAATAATAGTTCTCATCTAAATAGAGAGATTGTTAGTGCAGGCGTTATTCTTCAATTAGATAAAAAAATAATTTTACAATTAAGAGATAATAAAAAAGGGCTTGCATATTCTGATATGTGGGGAGTCTTTGGGGGTCAAGTTGAAGAAGAAGAATGCCCTTCTCAAACAGCTGTGAGAGAAATTGAAGAAGAATTAAATATTACTTTAATCGAAAACGAGATCAAACCTTTTTTTGAATATGACATGCCTGAAGGAAAAGGAGGAAACCATTTATTTTTAGCAGATGGAAAACCTCATCTTGAAGATCTGATTGTGAAAGAAGGTCAGAGAGCAGGTATTTTTTCCAGGAAAGAAATGAAAGATCTTCCTAATCTTGTCCCCCATCTTGATAAATATTTTGATATTTTATGGAATGCAATTGAAGAAAGAACCCTCTAAAAATAAATTTATTTTCAATTCATACAAGAAGCTCTTTTTTAGCTTTGTATCTTTCTGCATCTTTTTCATGGAAATAACTATTAGTTTTTTGGACAGCTTCTGAAACAAATTTTTCAAATTCTTCAGGACCATTAAATCCTGGGACTTTTATTAAAGAAGATTGGTACATTAATTGGTTAAAATCTCTTCCTTCCCACCAAAGATTGTCTCTCATTACTTCTCTATATTTTACTGTTCCTGGTAGCGGACTATAAATTGCAAAAGAACAACTATCTGCCCCACTATCTCTTGCAAAATCTATTGTCTCTTGAATTTCTTCATAAGTTTCTCCAGGTAATCCGAGCATCCAAAAAGTGTGGACAAACATTCCTGCATCTTTTACATTTTCTATTGTAGGTTTTATTTGTTCTAATTTCAAATTCTTTTTTGCTACTTCGTCCAGAACTCTTTGACTTCCAGCTTCACAAGCAAGAGTTACCTGATAGCATCCAGAATCATACATTGCTTCATACATCTTTGGTTGTGAAGAGATGTGATAATTTACTCTTGTTCCGTTGGAGGTACACCAAGGTAATCCAATTTTTTCAAGACCCTTACATAATTCTAAAAGTTTAGACCTATTTGCAGTCAGGCTATCATCTTCAAATTGAATTTCCCCAACACCATAATCTTTTTTAGCATCTACAATTTCTTCAAGAACATCTTTCATATTCCTCCAACGGATTTTCTCTCCCCACATCTGGGGGGTTGAACAAAAAGAACATTTTTCCGGACATCCTCTCGAAGCCATAACATTTACAACTCTACTTGAAGGAGATTCTTCAAGATGGAAAGAGCCGACTTCAAAATACTTTTTCATATTAACTAAGTCTCTTGCAGGCTTTGGAATTAAAGTAATATCATCAATTCTTCCAAAGTTATTAATTAAATATTCTAATCTGGAAGAATTTTTTCTCATAACTAATCCCCTTATTTTAGTTACATCGGTCTCGTTTGAAAGAGTATCGACCAAATCTGCAAACGTAAAATCAGATTCACCGAGTAACGCATAATCAATATTTTTATCTTCCATATCAATCAATCTTTTTGGAATATTTGAATCTCTAACTCTTTGAGCATACTGATAATCTAGCACACAATTTGTTATATGATTTCCGCCTAAGACAACTTTTATTTTTGGATTAATTTCCTTTGCTATCCTTGCGATATTATGTGCAGAATCTATTGAATTAGAAAATAGAGCAGATAGACCTAAGATATTCGGATCATAATTTGAAATTTCTTCTGCAATTTCATCATCATCTTGTCCAGTTACAAATTCTCTTTCGCCAAGATACCTAATGTTATCCCACCCTTCTAAAGCGACATCGTGGATAAAAGTTTTATATCCCCTCTCTCTTAAAACACTTGCCATAGTCATTGCACCTAGGGGAGGTTGAATATGATTAATCTTTCCTTTCACTCCTTTTATACTGGGAGTCATTATTAAAACTCTTTTAGCCATCTTAGATTGGAGAAATAATCATATTCTCCTTAAATTCTTCTCTGGATAATAAAGGAACAGAATCTTCGATTGGTTTTCCAAATCCAGCTTTAGGTATAATTTTTTCTCCGTGTTTTAATTC
>JAHJRR010000011.1 GCA_018830685.1 Nanobdellota archaeon | reverse complement strand
TTAAAGCTGCTCTATATCTTCAGAGACATCTTCCATCATTGAAGATTCAGTATCCTGACTAGGCAAAGCAGAACCATTAATCAAAAACACATCATTGATAGCACGAACAAAACTATGGGGGATAATAACTCCTCGAGCTCCACCAATAAGTGAAGCCGCACTTCCGCTCACTTTTATTCTCCAACCATCAATTTTATTCTCACGAAGATTCGCTTCTTCAACTTCCCCAAAATAATCTCCAGCATCAGTATAAACTTTAGACCCGATTACATCTGTTACCCTTTTGACTCTCATATCAGAGACTAATCAAAACAATTTAAATACTTTTCCGTAGCACAGACTATGTTTTGACTAAAAGGAACATCTCCCAACAATACAAGAAACTTTATAAGAAATATTTCACTCAGAGAAAGATGATAAACAAAAGGGAATTTGCGCCAATTGCAGTATCAATCCTAATCATCACCGCAGCCCTATCTCTCTTTAGGAATATGAGCGTAGTCCCAATAATTTTCATAAGCGTATTTGCCGTCGTCGTCATCAATATTCTCGCTAAAAAATTAATGGGATTCTACCTTGATTCTGAAGTAGAAATGAAGCTCTGGAACTTGGAAGGAAGATTTACGGGATTTAACAGAACCTTCACTGGACTCAATAGCAACAAAAAACCATACAAAAAATTCAAAAGACCTCTAGCCGCAGGAATAATCTTCCCATTAATTTCAAGAATAATTCTTTATCCATTAGGAAATGTTGTCTGGACCGCGTCACTAGTATTCGACGTCAAACCAAGAGCTTACAGAGCCGCAAAAAGGCACGGACTCTATTCCTATTCAGAAATAACTGAAGACCACATGGGATTCATCGCAGCAGCAGGGATTGCAGCAAACCTTCTCTTCGCAATAGTTGGATATCTAATCGGAGTCCCCGAATTTTCCCGAATAAATATCTATATGGCATTCTTCAATATGATTCCCATTTCTGACCTCGATGGGAACAAAATCCTCTTCGGGAACAAGACTCTCTGGAGCCTGCTAGCCTCACTAGTAATAATCGCAGTAGGATATAACCTCTTTTTAGTATAAGCACCCGCTCGCTGCGCTCGCTTGTATGGATACTTCTACTCCCAACTTCGCACGAGAAATTATTTTTGTTTCAGTCTCTCCCACTAAATTGCTCACACCCAGTTCACTTCATTCCCCCTAGCCCACAAGATGTCGAACGAAACAAGTCACCCCCTTCCGAGATACTTACTCGCTACGCTCGCAAATAAAAAAGAACAAATCTTGATTTTACATGATTAATCTAGGGTGGGTTGGGTGAAACACTTCTTTAATGCGTGCAAGGTCGCGGATTGGGTGAAGAGCTTCGGCTCAGTCTCGCTTTTAGTTCCCAAAGGTTGAGCAGGAAAACAAACCCCGTCTTCCAAGAACCACTCAAACAAAAAACATTTAAACACAAACAACTTAATCAAAATATGAAAAGATTAAACATGAAAAAAGCCGCAGGAGTTGTCGCCGCAGTCGCACTTCTTTCAGGATTCTTATTTCTCAATAAAACAACAACAGGAAACGTCGTCCTAAATGGAAACGTTCCAACAATTGACGTAATCTCGCTCATCGGCCTCGCACTAGTTCTCTGTTCAGGAGCTCTCGCATTTTACGCTGTTAAGAAATAATTCTAAAGAGTAAACATTTTTATAACACTCCCCTTTTTCCATTAAATGACATTTCTTAAAATATCTCCAAGAAAATACCAGGAAGAAATTCTAAAAACCTGTATAGAAAAAAATTGTCTCGTGGTTCTCCCGACCGGATTAGGAAAGACGCTCATTGCACTAATGTTAACAATAGAAAGAATGAAGGCATTCCCCGGGGAAAAAGTAGTCTTCCTCGCACCAACCAAACCTCTTGCAGAACAACAACTAAATTATTTTATAAAAAATCTTCCAGAACTTTTTGGGGACATGCAACTCTTCACCGGTTCCGTCAAAGCCGATCAAAGAAAAAAAATATGGAAAACAGCAGACATAATATTTTCGACACCTCAATGCGTAGCAAACGACCTAAAGAAAAATCTCTACTCTCTTGAAGAAGTTTGCCTTCTCATAGAAGACGAAGCGCACAGATGTATGAAAAATTACGATTATAATTTTCTTGCAAAGAAATACATGCAACAATCTTTACATCCAAGAATTATCGGCTTAACGGCCTCTCCAGGAAGCGAGACCTCAAAAATAAAAGAAATCTGCGAAAACCTTTCCATAGAAGAAGTCGAGTTAAGAACACGAGACAGTCCCGAAGTAAAACAATATCTTCAGGAACTAACTTTTGAAAAAGTCATGATTGATTTGCCAAAAGAGTTTGAAAAAATAAGAAATTCTCTTCTAGGAATCTTTCAAGAATACGTTGAAGAACTAAAAGGAAGACGAGTCCTCTTTGGAACCCCCAGCAAAAGTGAACTTATAAGAACGCAAAAGAAGATTATGGGAAGCATTGCAGGGGGCAACAAGAACTTCAATTCCTTCCTCGCTGCTAGCGCCTGTGCCTCTGCAATAAAAATACAACACGCACTAGAACTCATCGAAACACAAACTCTTGCAAGCTTCAACAAATATCTCAAGAAACTGTTCAGTCAAGCGGCAAAAAAAGAAAGCAGGGGCGTAGTAAAACTCGTATCAAAATCTGGATTCAATAATGCGTTTATAGATTCAAACGAAATGCTCAACAAAGACATAGAACATCCCAAAGTGAAAAAAATTATAGAACTCATTCTAAAAGAATCTGAAAAACAAGAAAACATAAGAATAATCGTATTTACCCAATTCAGAGACACCGCTGCACTTATCTCTAAAAAAATAAATGAAACAAAAAGGCTCAAATCAAAAGTCTTCGTTGGTCAAGCAAAAAAAGCTGGAAGCAATGGGGAAGATTCATCTGGATTGAGTCAGAAAGAACAAAAAGCCATCATAACAGAATTCTCTTCGGGAGAAATAAACGTCATCTGCGCAACGTCAATCGGAGAAGAAGGACTAGACATTCCCGAAGTTCACGCAGTAATATTTTATGAACCAGTTCCTAGCGCAATCCGTTCAATCCAAAGGGCAGGAAGAACCGCAAGACTGAAAGAAGGTAAGCTTATCATGCTCATAACAAAAAACACAAGAGACGAAGCACACTTTTATGTATCTAAAGCCCGAGAGAAAAGTATGCACAAAGCAATAGACACAGTGAGAGAACAACTCTCAAAAAACGGTCCTCAAGAAAAAAGCGAGTTCCAGAAAAAACTCTTATAAAATGAAACCCATATTTGACATCTTCTCAAAAGAAAAAATCAAAGAGGGAGAGAAACTAAAAGTCGTAGTAGATTACAGAGAGAAAAATTCTCTAGTAATCTCAGAACTAGTTTCTCTAGGATTTGATGTGAAATTAACTCCTCTCAAAGTCGCAGATTATCTTGTGAAAGATGTCGCAATCGAAAGGAAAACAGTCCCGGATTTTATATCTTCAATGATAAACAAAAGACTCGCGAATCAATTAGAAGAACTAAACCAATAC
>JAHJRR010000010.1 GCA_018830685.1 Nanobdellota archaeon | reverse complement strand
CTCGCTTTCTTCTTCCTTCTTTTGTGATATTTTCCCCCTGAGATCTTTCTTCCTTTCTTCATATTAAAGAGCGAGGATTTTAATTTAAATAACTTTCTACTTGGGATTATATTGCAAATGTCTATCTTGTTTTGAATTAACTAGTAAATTAAATGAACTGTATGGGTAGACAGAGTAATGGTTTTAAAAGGTAATTGATTTTCACCGAAGAATTTATAAATAGGCATTACAGATATGTAATATAAATATTCCATAATTTGGAGATTAAATAAAAATGGTTAACGGAATTGAGCGGCCTTTGGATCTTTTGAACAACTCGAAAGGAAAAGAAGTTATGGTTCAGCTGAAGGGTGATAAGCAGTTTGTTGGAACGCTTCTTGCATTTGATATTCATATAAATCTTGTTCTTGATAATATCAAAGAAATGGGTGAGGTGGGAGTTAAGAGAAATTTGGGTCTTACGTTTTTAAGGGGCGATACGATTATATTTATTTCTCCGGCTTCGACGGCGTTGAAGAAGGAGTGAGTTTAGTTACTTTTATTAATCTCTTTTTGTTTATTCTATCCATGACTATTCGACTTGGAAAATTTGATATAAATTTTTTAAAGAAGATAGAGGACTACAAAAAAATCCATATTAATCCTAGAGATTGTATCTGTTATACAATCTATAAAAATAATAAAAAAGTTGGAGTTATTGGGCTTTATCAAAAAGAAAATAATTATTTTCTCAAAATAGGTATTCATCAGAATTTTCGTGGGCAGGGTGTTTTTGGGAAGGCTCTTTCATTACTGATTAGAAAACATAAAATAAATAAAATTTATTCTACGATTGCCTTGGCAAATAAAACTTCTATTGTTGCTCATGAGAAATTAGGTTTCAGGAGAATATCTCTCAAAGAAGAGGAAGATTTAAAGAACAAGGGTTCTTTATTAAAAAGAAATATCCGGATGGTGAAATTATGTCAGAGAAAATAAAACTTACATTTTTAGGAACAAGCGATTCTGTGCCGAGTGCTAAGAGAAATCATCCTGCGGTTTTGTTGACTTATGGTGGAGAAAATATTCTTGTTGATTGTGGTGAAGGGACGCAGAGGCAGATTCGGAAGGCACGTTTGAATCCGTGTAGGATAACGCGGCTTTTGATTACCCATTGGCATGCAGATCATGTTCTGGGAATTCCTGGATTGTTGAAAACTCTTGAACTTAGTGGATACAATAAAACACTTTATGTGTATGGTCCTTCTGGAACTAAAGAGTTAATGAGAAAACTTTTGGATTTGTTTGGTTTTAGGGGAGATTATAAGATAGAGATTGAGGAGGTTTCTGGAAAGTTTTTTGAGTGTGATGATTTTTATCTTGAAGCTCGGAGAATGACTCACGGAATTGCTTGTAATGCTTATTCATTTGTCAAGAAAGGGCAAGTAAGAATAGACAAGGCCAAGTTGAAAAAGTTGAAGATTGAGTCTGGTCCGCATTTGAAGAACCTAAAGGCAGGTAAGGGTATGATTTATGGTAAGAAGAAATATATGATGAAAGATTTGACGTATAGCGATGATGATAAAAAAGTTTCTTTTGTTTTGGATACTTCTTTCAACAAAGATATTGTTCCTTTTGTCAAGGGTGCAAATGCTTTTGTTTGTGAGTCTACTTTTACTTCCGAACTTGAGGATAAAGCTAAGGCACATAAGCATCTGACTTCTGTTCAGGCTGCTCAGATTGCCAGGGTTGCTAAAGCTGAGAAATTATTTTTGATTCATGTTAGTCAGAGATTTTCAAAAGATTCTGATGAAGTATTAAGCGAAGCGAGGAAGATTTTCAAGAATTCTTGTTTGCCTAATGACCTAGATGTGTTTGAGGTTTAATAGAAAGATTTTAAATAGAATTATTTCTTCTTTTTTGAGGTAAGCCCCTGTAGCTCAGTCTGGATAGAGCGACTGCCTTCTAAGGCACGCTTCCGTTAGGGAGTGTCTTGTTTCGTGCGAACGAAGTGAGAAGTAGGTATCTGAAAGGTACCACTTTCAGGAAGAAAGCAGTAGGTCGCAGGTTCGAATCCTGTCGGGGGCATATCAGGCTTGATCCTAAATTAAAGGGAAAGTTTGATAAAGAAAACCGTTAGGTTGTCTTTATGCGGGGATGGCGAAGTGGTTAACGCGCTCGGCTGCAACCCGGGTATTCCGTGGGTTCGAATCCCACTCCTCGCTTTATAAAATTTTCTTTTAAGTTGAGTATCTCCGATACTTATAAACAGCCCTCATTTTTTAGATGATTTTGATGACAAAAAAATAAAATTAGGCGTGAAATCAATGATTAATTATTAGGTTACAAAAAGTCATCGGAGATACTCTAAGTTGGTGCTTAGGGCCAATGAGTTCAAAAAGTTTTTAAAACACAAATTCTTAATTAATTAAATCGAGAGATGATAGTATTATGGAAATGAACAAATCAATTTTTTATTTTGCACTTGCCGTCGTTGCACTTGCCGTCGTTGCAGTGTTCCAATTTTCGAGCGTTGGTCTGACGGGATTTTCTGTTTTTGAGCAAGGAGATATTGAGAGTTTCAATATGACGGGTTCTTCGTGGACTAATCTTTCTTGGAGCGGTTCTGCTATTATTGTTGAAACGAATCAGACTTCTGGAGAATATATCTCTGGGGTATTTGGCGATGGGGTTTCTGTCAATTGGGATAATTTAACATATGTTGGTGATGGTGATTTTTCTTTTGAGGCAACAACTTGTTCCGAGTCTGATTGTTCTGATGCTAGTTTTACTAGTGTTGACATAAATGAAATGGGTCTTACAGGAGAATATTTCCAGCATAAGGTTTTGTTTAATACTAACGTGAGTGAATTGACGAGTGTTTCTATTCAATATTTTGTGGAAAGTACGAGTCTTGTTATAACAATAAATTCTCCTCTTGAAGAAAATTCTAGTGAAGGGACTCAGATATTAAATATCTCTGTGAGTGGAGATAATCTTGATGCGATTTGGTATAATTGGGATGGGAATAATCTTACATATACATCTGTGGCTAATATTGAATTTGGAGAGGGCTCGCATACGCTTGTTGCGTGGGCAAATGACACTCTTGGTAATCTGAATTTCACTAGCGTTTCTTTCATAATTGCATTACCACCTGCTTGTGGTGTAGACAATCCAGAGTTATGTGAGGATGAGACGAGTTGTGCTAATGCTAGTGGTTATTGGTATAATCTTAGTTGTCATGCTATCGCAGATAGTGATGTTGTAGATGAAGAAGAGGAAGAGACCATAATAGATACGACACTTGAATCTTCCGAGGATGATGTTGCGGTGATAAATCAGATAAGTCCTGAGACGCAAGAGTCTTCCAATTCGCTTGTTCTTGGAGAGCTTAATGATTTGAAGTTGGGTTCTGGGGAGGTAATTGATTTCTCTTTGACTGCTAGGAATGATGGTGAAGGGTTCATGTTCCAATGTAGTCCTTCAGTTTCTGGAGACAATTCTGAAAGGGTCTCCTTTGAAGAGGTTTCAAATAATATTAATCCTGCCGAGGAATCGATTTTCCGTGGAAACATTAGTGTTCCTGAAGATGTAGCTGAAGGTTCTTATGAATTTAGTGTATCTGTCCAGTGTTCTGGAACTAGTGCCTCAAAGGATTTTACCTTTGTTGTAGAGGAGGAGAAAATAGAGTTTAGTGTTGTCTCCGTTGAGAAGATTAGTGATGAGGAGGTTAAGATTACATATTTCTTGAAGGAACTTTCTGGAACAGATCAGAATGTTAGCTTAGGATTTTCTCTTCTTAATGCTGAAGAGGAAACTGTTGCAGAAATTAGTGATGCGAGATTAATTGCAGCAAACTCTGAAGGGAACTTTGGGGTGATTGCATTGATGAATTTATCAAGGGTTCTTGAAGAGGATGCTTCTCTTGTAGTGAATCTTAACTCTGAGATTTACTCTGGTTCGATTGTGGAACCTGTAACAATTGGTGCTGCTATCGGTGGTTTCGCAATCTTTGGAGGATATGGAACTGGAACATTCGTAGTGTTTGCAGTAGTCTTAGCTATTCTTGTTGTAGCATTCTTTATCGTTAGAAAAATAAGAACTACTAAATAGATTTTTTCTTTTTAACTTTATTTTCTTTTCCTGTTAGAAAAATTTTGGTAATTATTGCTATTCCTATTACCCCAAGAATTAACAGGCTTGTTAGACCAATCGGAGTATTTTCAGTTTTTGTTTTGTCGACTATTTTTATGGGGATTTTTGTTGTGACTAAACTTGTAATGCTAAGGATTCCACCTTCTTGCGTTGTAACTTCATTGAATGAGATGTCTATTTCATATTCTTTACCGACGCTAGCATTTTCTGGAGCGGAAACTTCAAGACTTATCGGAATTTCCGTTCCAGGACTTATTGGATATATTGCATCACCCAAGATACTAGCTCCTGTTCCCAAGACTGTTGCAGTTAGGGTGACATTTTCATTTTCCCCAGTATTTTTAAGGGTTAGCTGAATTTTTTTTATTTCTCCAGGCGATAGTTCTAATGGATTTTCCTTATTGTATGGAGATATAACGTCAAAAGCAGATAAGAAATTTAGAGAGATTATTAAGAGGATAAATGTGAAAGTGATTATCTTTTTCATAATCTTTCTTAGTTTTTTTTATTTTAATAACTTTATGTAATGGTGCCGCAAAACGTTTAAGTAGTTTTATGTAGTGGGTAAGATATGGTTTTTATTGTTAAGAAGAAGATTCATGGGAGAGAATATTATTATCTAAATGAGAATAAGAGGATTGATGGTAAAGTGAAGACGAAGACTTTGGCTTATCTTGGGAAGACGAAAGCGGAAGCGAATAAGCGGGCGAAAGAATTTATGGATAAATTAAAAAAGGATGGAGATAAGGATAAAGTTATGGAAGCGAAGGAGAGTGTTGCTGAGCATAAGAAAATTTCTGTTGAGGAATTGGCGGTTTTTTGTAAGAGGAAAGGTTTTATTTTTAGATCGAGTGATATCTATGGGGGATTTGCAGGGTTCTGGGATTTTGGTCCTTTGGGTGTTGAATTATTCAATAATATAAAAAAAGAGTGGTGGAATTATTTTGTTCGACAAAAAGAGAATATGGTTGGGATGGAGGCTTCGATAATTTCTCATCCACGAACTTGGAAGGCGTCAGGTCATATTGAAAATTTTAATGTGAATGATTATTTGGTTACTTGTGTTAAGTGTAAGAAATCTGTTAAAATTGATAAACCTGATTTAGGAAAAATAAAATGTGAATGTGGGGGAGATTATGACTGGGAAAAAGCAAAAATGATAGAACAAATGTTTAGAACACATATGGGTTCAACGGGTGAAGAAGTTTATCTCCGAGGAGAGACGGCTCAAGGGATGTTTATGGATTTTAAATTAATTCAGCAGACGTCTCGTATGCAGTTGCCTTTTGGCATTGCACAAATTGGAAGATGTTTTAGAAATGAAATTGCACCGAGAGATTTTTTATTTAGGAGTAGGGAGTTTCATATTGGAGAGTTTGAATTTTTTATTCAACCCGAGGAGACGAAATGTGATTTGTTGGAGAGTAAACATTTGAATTTGAAATTTGATTTCTTAGATGAGGAGATGCAGAAAAAAGATTCGGAGGAGCTTAAGGAAATTAGTATTAAAGAACTACTTAAAAGTAAAAAATTGGGGGAGTGGCAGGCATATTGGTTGACTGAACAAATTATGTGGTTTAGAAATTTGGGTCTTGATGAAATAAAAATTCGCGAGCATACAAAAGAAGAATTATCTCATTATAGTTCTGCAACTTTTGACATTGATTATCATTATCCTTTCGGGAGTAAGGAGGTTGCAGGTAATGCAGACAGAGGACAGTTTGATCTGACGCAGCATCAAAAAGAAAGCAAGGAGAAGATGGAAATTTTTGATGAGAAGGCTGGAAAGAAAATTTTACCGAGGGTGATTGAGCCAACTTTTGGGATGGAGAGAATTTTTTTGGCGATTTTGACGAAGGCGTATTGCGAAGATAAAGAGAGAAAAACCATTGTTTTGAAATTACCCCCTAAACTTGCTCCTGTGAAGGTAGCGGTTTTTCCTATTGTTAAGAGTAATGAGTTTGAAAAAATTTGTGAAGACATTTATGGAGATTTAAGAAAAGAATGGAATATTGTTTATGATAGGTCCGGAAGTATTGGAAGAAGATATTCAAGGAATGATGAGATTGGAACGCCTTTTTGTATAACTGTTGATGAAAAGAGTCTTAAAGGAAATGATGTGACTATTAGAGATAGAGATTCAAAGAAACAGATTCGTGTTAAGATAGTTGAATTAAAAAACATTTTGAGGAAACTTATCGAGGGTGAAATTGAATTTGAATCTGCAGGAAAACTCGTTTAATCGCTGTTTGTCGTCGGTATTTTGTTATTTGAACAGTTCTTTTTATTTTTTAAGGAAGACAAAACTTTTTAAACATCTATATCTTATTATAATTAATTAAAAAATAGAGGTGAAAAATGAAGAAAAAAGCCACTACAAAAAGAGCAGCTAAAAAACCAGCAAAGAGGAAAGCGGTAAGGAAACCTGCGGTTAAGAAAAAGACTGTAGTTAAGAAGAAAACGAAGAGAACTGCTGTGAAGAAGACGGTGAAAAGGGCTGTGAAGAAGAAAAAGAGAAGGTAGTAGTGATTTGTATTTTTTCTTTTTTTGTCCAAACTCCTGCTTTAGTATTTTGTTATTGAGTTTTGGCTATTTGTTTTTTTATTTTTATTGACTGTTTTTTTTCTCTAAAATTATGTTATGGCTGCACCAGGAATTGAACCTGGGACCTCCTGCTCATGAGACAGGCGTTCTGCCGCTGAACTATGCAGCCAGTTAAATTAATAAATGGATATGGTTTAAAAGTCTTAAGGTGATAAACATGGTTGGAAACTTTTTTGTTAATGCTACGATTTTGAATATGCCAATAGAATCTGTAAGTTGGCTTGTCCAGGCAATAGGAGGAATAGTTGTAATTTACCTTGGTTTTGCTGTGGTGAATTTTATACTTAATTGGAAGAAGAATAAAGAGATAAAAAAAATTGGGAAAGATGTGATGGAGATAAAGAAAATGTTGAACAAAAGTAAAAAACGTTAGTCGTTTTCTTGTTGTTCTTGTTTTGCTACAAATCCTGCGATTTGGTTCCTTATTTTTTTGCTAGGCATGGTTTTACCGAGGATTCTTTTATTATCTTCAAAGTTGTCCTTGAATTTCACGCCTCTCTTGATTAGTTCTTTCGCGGTTCTCTTAATTAATTTTGACTTAATTTTTCCCATACTAGAAGACGGCGTTTTGGGTTTTTAAACGTTATTATCTTTTGAGTTGTTAGGGGGATGTCAGTTTTTTCTCTTAATATTTTCTTTCCTGGATTTGTTTCTTTTTTTCTTCATTCTTATTTATCTTATATCCGAACATAATATGCAGATGGGAATATCCTACTATCGGTCTTGCCCATCTGTCTAAGACAGAATGACGTTGGGAGCCTGTAATAATAAACCTTCTAGATACTGTATTAAAATCTCTGATTACACCATCCATGGAGGGATACAATACTTCATTTTCGTCTTTCCATCCACAAGCATATCCTTCACCTAACCAAGAATCAAGATATATATTTGGTAGAATAATCTTTTTTGGTTTCAATTTCATTTGATCAAACCTTTGGACAGCATTTCTTATAAGTTCATCATATATTTGTAATTCATCCCCCAAGGGTTTTGATGCATATTTATTTCTTGTCATAAAACGTAAATCCGTTAACTCAGTTTCCAGATTACCAAAAATCTTACTCTGATTAGCAAGATCTCTTTCTGCAGAATCAAAATGGGGAATATTTCTTTTTCGCATATGAGCTTTTATTAATTCCTTTTCATAATCTTGTTCTGACAGTATTCCATCAGAATCTATGGAAAACCTATGAGAGATTGCTTTTTCCCAGTCGTCATTTTTCATTTTGTTTTGATTCTTTCAATTTAGAAAACTTTAGTTCTATACTGCCCGTTCTCATTTTGTCAGGATCATTTCCATTTACACAAATATGATCATTCCGAGACTTCGCAATAACTTCTCCAGATCTTCTTAAAAATTGGATGTGGTTATATAGAATTGGTAATTCATAAATAGCAGGAGAAATAACAGACAACCCTTGTGGAGATTCATGACTCGAAAGTTCCTTATTAACTTTTTCATTAAATCCAAATTGCCTATATGCAATAAGCCCATCTTGACCATCCTGATATAATCTTGTTTTTAATCTGTATTTGGGTGAATGTATATATATTTCACAAGAATCTTCAACTTGAAGATAATTGATAATTTCTTCTTCTGATCTCAATTCAAGTGCCTTCGCATATACGGGAAGGGTTTCTCTATTAAGAACGGTTTTCTCGCAATTCCAAGGATCTCTAGAATCATTATCCATGTTATCCAATACATCTGGAATTGCATCAATAGCATTTTTTTCTTTGTATACAGCTATTTCTCCATCTCTTTTAAACATATGAATTACTGCAGGAACATATTGCTGAGCAGGCAAATTACAAAGACGAATTGAATTATTATCTCCAAAAGTCATAAATCTTCCTACTTTATCTACATCAAATTCACTTGCATCAATAATACAATCTTGACGATTTTCTCTATCTTTTAATTCATATTTTAAATCAGGAAAAGCATTAGCTAAGTCTTCTATGTGTCCATAAAATCCGTATTTTTGAGTACCTTCTTCCATTTTATTTTTCTCCTTTGTAATTACTTTATTGTAACTACTTATAGTTAGTAAACAAAAATAAGAGTATTTAAATATAACCTCCCCCTGAGTGTAGAGTAATATGGATACAAAATTATTAGAATCTTTGGGATTAACGCATAATGAAGCAATAGCTTATCTTACATTAAGTAAAATAGGTTCTTCAAAAACGGGAAAATTGCTAAAAGAATCTAAATTAAACACCGGCAAAGTTTATGAAATTCTAGAATCATTAAAAAGAAAAGGTTTAGTAAGTGAAACAAAAATAAATAAAGTAAAGCATTTCACAGCCTCAAGCCCCGATAAATTAATAGACTACATAGACGATAAAAAGAAGAAATTAGAAGAGGAAGAAAAGTTAGCAAAAGAATTAATACCTCAAATAGAAAACATAAGGTCCTCTAAACTAGAACCCTCGTATATCGTAGTTTATACTGGTTTTGAAGGATTTAAAACAGCTCAAAAAGAAGCAACAAAAACCCTAAAACCAAAAGAAGAAGTACTAGCCATGGGAGTAAGGTCTTCAAAAGGAGAGAGATTCAATAAAGAATGGAGAAAATGGGCAGATGAAACCCTTCCAAAAAATCATGAAAGAGTTTTATTCTCAGAAGAAGGTTATTTTTGGGAATATAAGAAAAAATCAAAATATTCTAAAATAAGAAAGTTAATAGCACCCACTCCTGCAGTTGTCGTTATTTTCGGAAACCACACAGCATTAATAATAGATTATGAAGAACCAATAAAAACCATCTTTATTAATGATAAAATGATGGCTACTACTTTAATTTCCTTTTTTGAACAATTATGGAAAGTTGCAGAAGAACCTTGATATGTTTTAATTCACTTTTTATTAAATTACCTGACGCTAACTTTATAGAACCTTATCCCTTAACTCTCCTGTTGCTTGCAAGTTTTTTATGGCGGAGATAAGTTCCTCCGTTTTTTTGAGAATTCCTCCATTGCTTATTATAATATATCTAAGACCAAATTCTCTTGCTTTTTTTGATGCTTTGATTATGTCGTTTTCATTGAGCCTTTTTTTATTGTATGCGAGAAGAATTTGTTCGGCGTTGTTACCTTTGACTTTGAGAATAATTTCATTCTTATTTACTGTAAGTACATCTAAGAGTTCTATTGATTTTTCATTTAAGTAACCTTTTACTTTATTGAAGAAGATGTTTTCTTTTTGAGAGCTTGGTTTTTTCTTTAATTGTTTCTTTTTCTTTGGTTTTTTCGGTTTGTCAAATATTCCTAAATTGTTTTCTTTATTCCTCTCTAATTGTTTTTCTGGTTCATTCTTTAGTTTGGAAAATGGTTCTGTTTTTTCTTTGGAATCTTCTTTAATGGATTCTGATTCTTTTATCTCTTTTTTTTCAACAGACTTTTCAGTTTCTTTTTTTTCAATTTCCTTGAGCGTGTGTGTAATGAACCTCCAATATATTTCTTCTGATTTTGGTTCTCTGAAGGGAATCGCGAAGTCTCTTATTTCCCTTAATGCAACTCTTAAGGGAGGGTTTTGTTCTTTATCTTTTAAGATTCCTTTTTCTTTTAAAATGTTGAATGCTTCTTTTTCTTTGCTTTTTAGGTGTTGGGAAAAATTCCCTATCATCTGTTCTTGGCCTGGAATCAGATATAATGGTGAGCTTCCTATTCTCATATGGCTCATTTTGATTCTTTTTTCAGATACGAGTTCTGAAAGAAATGCTGATGTGAACAATATGTCTAATCCTACTTCTTTTGCAAGACGGACGGGAATACTTGGACCTTTAATTCGTATAATAGAAACTATTTTTTCTTTTATTACAGATGTATCTTGTGCGGGCATTAATGAATTAAATGGAAGGGGGTTATAAAGATTTTTATGGTGTGCGGATTTGTGGTGCGGAAAGAATTAAAAATAGAGACTTTTTAGTGATGGTATGGTTATTACCGATGAGCAAAGGGAAGCAATTAAAGTCTTATTAAGAAGCAAGTTAGATGAAAAATTATCAAAGTATTCAAGAGAAACAACTGCCATGCCCTTTCTAGCCAAACTCATGCAAGATTCTGAAAAAGTCGCAGCTTATTCTTTTATTCATTCACTTGCAACAACTTTGGGAATGTCAGTGTATGAACAAGTATCTAAAATTGTAGCAAAACCCTACTTTGATGAAGTTAAAACTGCATTTGATGTTGAAGGAGAAATTACAAATGAAGAAAATTCAGTAATTTCTCAGATTCTTCAAGAAATAAAGAACGGTATGAGAACAGCAGATAAAGAAAAAGAGATAAAGGAAATTTTGGAGTGTGGTAATAATGGTGGTAGAAAAATAAAGGTTAGGGTAGATTTATTTTTGAAGAAAGGTAACGATGAATATTATATTGAGATAAAAACAGCAAAGCCAAATATAGATGTTTTTGCCAAATCAAAAGAGAAATTGTTGCAATGGGTGGCAATTAGAAAAAAGAAAATTAATACAATTCTTGCAATTCCTTACAATCCTTATCATCCTCAAGCCTATAGTAGATTTACAATGCAGGGATATTTAGATGAAGAAAAAGAACTTTATGTTGCTGAAAAATTCTGGGAACTTTTGGGAGGCAAAGGAACTTACAAAGAAGTTTTAGATATTTTTGATGAAGTTGGGAAGGAGTTTAAGGATAAAATTGGAAAGAAGATTAAGGAAGTTGCACGGGAGAAGATGAATTGAAATGCCAACTTTTACAACTTCCAAATTACCTTTGCCAAAATCATGGGATGAATTTGAAGATATTTCTGCAGATATAATTAAAAAAATTTGGAAATGTGATTATATAATCAGAAATGGTCGTTCTGGGCAAAAACAAAATGGAGTGGATATTTATGGAAAACCTCCAAGATTTAAGGGAGAATATTCTGGTGTTCAGTGCAAAGATAAAAAAACTACCTTTGAAGAAATTGAAGGAGAAACAAATAAGGCAGAAGATTTTAAACCAACACTAAAAGAATTTATTTTTACGATAGGTTCGTTTAGAGATGCATCATTACAAGAAAAAATTAGAATTTTAGACCACAAAAGAATTAAAGAAAATAAATTTTCTGTGCAATTATTATTTTGGGAGGATATTTGTTTAATTCTTTCTGAATATCCCGAATTAATGGAAAAACACTTCCCTCAATTTATAGAAAGACAATCTTCACTAAAATTAATTATTCAAAAAATTATTGGATCAACTGCAAAAGATTGGATTTTTGATGATACCGAAGGGACATATATTTTCAAAAAAGATACAAATCTTACAATTAAAAGAGATGATTTTGAAAATGGGAGAAGTTTTGATGAAGAATGGGTAAAAAAGTTTCCTGATTCAAAAGCATATGTATCCTACCATAAAATATTTTATAATTCTTCTTTGATAAAAAAAGTATTTTTGGTGGCTGTTGACGGATACCGCATCTACATTCCATTACCCCATATAAAAGATTTGACAATAAATAAAATCCAATATAAAATCAGTATCTCCGAATGACTGAAGTCATTCCGGAGTAAAACCAAAAAAAAGATGAACTAACGAATTAATATTTTTTTATGATTGATGAAAGGTTGATATTCAGCAACAGGACTCTGAAAAAATTCATAAACAAAGCTTTAG
>JAHJRR010000119.1 GCA_018830685.1 Nanobdellota archaeon | reverse complement strand
TTCAAAAAATATGAGACAAGCAATCCTCGACACAAGTTTCATTATCACAGCATCAAAGCAAAAAATAGATTTCTTCAGATGGTTAGAAGAAGAAGGAATTGAGCCAGTAATACCAGAGCAAACTATCAACGAACTAGAAGGACTCGGCGCGAAACTCGCCCTGAAAATATTAAGAATGAACAAATTCAAACCAATTAAAATTCAAGGTAAAGACGCAGACGCAGCAATAATAAACTTCGCGAAAAAAAATCCCGATACGTTCATCGCAACACTTGACCAAGAATTAAAAAGAAAAATAAAAAACAGAAAAATCATAATAAGGGGAAAGAAAAAGCTGGAGGTGATTTGAAAACAATACCTGCTCGCTACGCTCGCAAATTGAACAAAGAAAATTAACATAAATCTAACTAATGATAAGTAGGAATCCAGATTTATTTTACCAACTTATCAATTTTTCCTTGGAGAGGAAACTTGACAAAGTCAGTTTCCGAGCAAATCAACTGCGAGGCAACTCCGAGCAGTGACTACTCACAAATTTAGTTTTCTTTTAGAAAAACTAAAAGCAACCTTTAAAAACCAACTAAACTCTTAAAAATTATGTTTTATCTAACTGAAGTCGAAGACCACGTGAGAGTCGAGCCAAAACTGTTCGGTCTACCAACAATGGAAGCTGTGGAAAAACAACTTAGGGAAACTTACACTGAATATTATAACAAAGATTTAGGAAAGGTTGTGTCTGTTATTGAAGTTCTTACGGTCGGTGAAGGAGTCATAATCCCTGGAGATGGAGCAGCATACTACAACACAAAATTCAAAATTCTGGCATGGAAACCAGAAATGCATGAGCTAGTTTTCGGAACAATAGCAGAGATAACAAACTTCGGAGCATTTCTAAATCTCGGACCAACAAGAGGAATGATACACATTAGTCAGACAATGGAAGACTATGTGAACTTCAGCAAAACAAATGTCTTAACAGGAAAGGCTACAAAGAGAACACTTAAGCAAGGCGACCTTTGTACAGCAAGAATTGTTGCAATAAGTCACAAGGGAGACGAGTTAAAAATCGGACTAACGATGAGACAACCGGGACTCGGAAAAACAGAATGGATAAAAGAAGACAAAGCAAAGAAAGACGCCGAGGTTAAAAAAACCCTAAGAGCCGAAGAAAAAGCTGTTAAGGGAGGAAAAAAATAATGGCAAAGAAAAAAGCTTGCAGAATGTGCAACACAATATTTGAAGGAGACAAATGTCCCAAGTGTGATTCCAAAGAATTTACTGAAGGTTTCAAAGGAAGAATTGTAATTCTAAATCCAGAAAAATCTGAAATTGCTAAAAAACTCAATCTTAAAGAAAAAGGAAATTTTGCAATAAAAACAAGATAAAATTTTAAAATGGAACTAAACATAACCAACGAAACAGAGAATCTATTATTTGATAGAAGAGAAATTTATGGAAACATCAAAGCAAATTCGACCCCTAGCAGAGTTGAAGTAACAAAAGCTCTGGCAGAAAAATTTAGTACTCCTGAAGATAACATTAAGATAAAAAAGATTGAGGGTAAGTTCGGAGCACAAACATTTGATGTAGAAGCAAATATCTACACCTCTAAAGAAAACAAGGACAAAGTTGAAATAAAAAAGAAGAAAGACGAAAAAGTTGCAGAACCAGCTGCACCCAAAGAAGAATTAATTCCTGCAGCTAAAGTTGAGGGTGGGTCGGGCGGAGCACCTTTTGAGTCCACATCAAAAGAAACACCAAAGAAAGAATCAAAACCGAAAGAGGAGAGTAAAAAGTAATGGCAAAGGAAACAAAAAAAGGAAAAAAGCCACACAAGAATAAACCCACGAGCAAAAAATATGCTAAATACAAAATCGAAGGCGATAAAATCACCAGGGGAAGATCCTGTCCTCGATGTGGCCCCGGAATATTTTTATCTGAATCAAAGGAAAGAATTTACTGCGGTAAATGCCATTATTGCGAGTTTATGGCTAAAAACAAAAGTGAAAATTAATAGCTTAATCATGAACTAGTTGAGTTTATTGAATCAAAGAAGGAATAATTGAATGTAATAGGGCAAACTAATCTAAGACTAATTTAATAAGCCCTCAAAGTAAATAATTTTTTCAAATTAATATAAGGTAATACGAAACCCTAGAAGATTCTTCAAGCCGTCAAAAAGATGACCTGAAGCATCTTCTGGGGAAAAAGAGGTGATAAGAAATAAAGTTCATTGGACTTTATAAATCTTTTGGTATGTTACTCTTCAAAAATGACATTCTCTCATCAACTCAGAGTAGTAATAAGGATTACCACTCAAGAGATTATTAGGCACTACAAGGCATATTCTTAGGTACTACATCAGAACATAATCAAGTTTATAAAAACTGAAAATATGAACTAGCATGGAAAAGATTCAAAAAAAAGAGGATATTCGTTATGCTAAACAAGAAAAAATCCATAAAATTTTATTCAACAGAGAAATCGGCTGGCAAGAAATCATCTACGATTTGATAAACACAGAACAACTTGACCCATGGGACATAGATCTAACAATACTCTCAGACAAATATCTAGAAAAAGTCAGACAAGTTGAAGAAGCAGATTTCTTTGTATCAGGAAAAGTTTTACTCGCAGCAACATTCCTCCTAAGAATTAAATCAGAAATCCTCCTCAACAAGTACATAAGAAGCATAGATGAGATCTTATTTGGTACCAAAGAAGAAAAATCCAGATCTTTAGAAAGAATTGAGCTTGACGAGATAATTCCAGACCTAATTCCAAAAAGTCCAATGCCAAGAATGAAAAAAGTTACACTAAGTCAACTAATGGAAGCGCTTGGTAAAGCAATAGCCACAGAAAATAGAAGGATAAAAAAAGAAGTCGTAACAAGAGACGTGTTCAGAGAATCCGCATTCCCGCTTCCAAGAAAAAAAAGGAATATAGAAGAAAGGATGACCGGAATTTACAAGAAAGTGAAAGACTACTTCACTGGGAACATACAGGAAAAAAAAGTATCTTTCGTAAAACTCTCTCAAAATAAAAGGGGGGAAATGGTCGAAATGTTTCCCAATTTAATTAACTTAGATCATCAAAAAAAAATCTGGCTCGAACAAGAAAATCATCTTGAAGATTTTCACATCTGGCTAAGCGAAACATTCCACAAACACAATCCAGACCCATTTGCAGATCTAAGAGAAAGTGCCAAAGAAGAACCAAAAAAGAAAGTAAACAAGAAAACCACAAATGACACTTATAAAAATTAGACCAGTAAAAAAAGAGGATCATAAAGAAGTGTATAAGTTCCAATGCAAATATTCTGAAAAAGAGTCATTCGAAAAATTTAAAAAAAGAGTAAGAGAAAATTCAAGTAACTATCTTTGCGCCTTTGATAAAAAAATATTAGTCGGAATTTGTTACGGTCAGCCAAGCAAATTTGATAAAAAATCCATTCAGCTCCAAGGGATTGCAGTTCATCTAGAAAAAAAATATGCAAGAAAAGGCATTGGAACAAAACTAATTAAAAAATTTGAAAACGTAGTAAAAAAAAGAGGTTATAACAGGATAGACCTAGGCTCCGCCGACGATAAAAAAGTGGAAAAATTTTACCTAAAAAACAAATTTAAGCCGTACGAGATAAAGGCAAAAGGAAGAAATCATTTTCTAATAGAAAAACAAAAAGTTAAAAATTATGAAGAAGGACTGAAACAGAAAGAGAAACTGAGAAACAAATACCATCCAAAAGAAGTAATCTTTATTTTTGAAAAAAGAATTCATTAAATACTGGGAAAAATTAGTCAAGCTTAAAAACCATCCAAAACTATTTCCAGCATGAAACTCGGTGTCCTATTCTCAGGAGGAAAAGATTCTGGCTACGCACTCTACAAAGCAAGTAAAGAACACGATATAGCCATACTCATCACAATTGATTCAAGAAATAAAGACTCATTCATGTTCCACACTCCAATTAACAACGTCCAAAACATCTCAAATAAATTAAACATTCCTTTAATCATAGTAGAAACAGAGGGAGAAAAAGAAAAAGAGCTAGAAGATCTAAAAATAGCAATAAAAAAAGCAAAAGAAGATTTCAAAATAGAAGGAATCGTCACGGGTGCCATTGCATCAAACTACCAAGCATCAAGAATCCAAAAAATATGTGACGACCTAGACATCTCCTGCATAAACCCTCTCTGGCAAAAAGACCAGGAAGAACTTCTAAGAGAATTAGTCAAAGAAGGTTTCAAAATAAAGATAGTCAAAGTCGCAGCAGAAGGACTTGACGAAAGCTGGATTGGAAAGACGCTCAACAATGAGCTAATCGAAAAGCTTCTAGAGCTAAAAGAAAAATACGGAATAAACGTCGCGGGCGAAGGTGGAGAATACGAAAGTGAAGTGGAGGAATTTCCAGATGAATAAAGTTTATACAGAGATTGGATTTGGCAATGAAAGTTTTTTCTCAACAGAAATAGAAGAAAAAACTAAAGAATATAGGTTAAAAAAATTCATTCTTCCAAAAAAGATATTAGGAATTTATTTAAGATTTTGGATCTTTAAGAAGGTTCTAGTTATTTCTTCAGTCAATGGAATAAGCGTAAACAAAAAGGATAAGAATAAAATCAAATTACTTTTAGGAATTGAAGGAAAAGAATAAGCTCGCTTCGCTCGCCAACAAAAAAAAAGAACTAATTTTACTAGATTAATTCTAAACAAATCACAGCGAACGCTATATCTTCAAAGCACTCTCTTTTCCACTCTTCATAT
>JAHJRR010000118.1 GCA_018830685.1 Nanobdellota archaeon | reverse complement strand
TTAGCTAGTGAAAAATGTAAAGCAATAAATTGTTGGAATCAAGCAGCTTATAATGATTTAATTAGAATTATTGATTGTTCTAAATTTAAGAAAAAGATAACTGTAATCCCTTTTGCAGGAAGAAATTTAAAATTAGAAAAGAAACCAAAAAAAAATTTAATTTTGTTATTCGTAGGGTCAATAAACAACCCTGTCTCTTTTAGAACCAAGGGAGGGTTGATTGCTTTAGAAACATATGCAGAATTAGCTAAAAAACATAAAAATATTAAATTTTTTGTAAGAGCAAATGTCGGTAAAGATCTGATTAAGGAGTATGAACAGATTCCAGGATTAATCTTTTTAAAGAAATATCTACCAGAACATAAAATGACCCAACTGTTCTCTTGTTCAGATATTTTCCTTGAACCTCTTCCGGGAATGGATCTTATGGCTAAAAGTATGGAATTTGGAATACCTGTAGTAGGCTTTGATTATGAGTGTGCATTTGAGACAGTATTTAACAACAAAACAGGATTCTTGATAAAGAGCGAAAAACTTTTTGGGAATAAAGATAATCTCGAAGAATATAATAAAAAGCTTAATGATAATTATAGATTATTATTCGAAAAAAAAGAATGTCTTAAATATGTTCCAGAATTTATTGAAAAAATTGAAATTTTGATTAATGATAGAGATTTACTTAATAAAATGATGAAGGCACAACATTCTTTAGTGGAAGATGGGGGGAAGTATTCCTTGAAAGAAAGGAACAAAAAGTTATTGAAATTAATTAATCCACACATAAATTAAATAATCCGTACAAATGGTCTATAGAGAAATTACGCCAAAAAGAGATAAATTCCGTAAAGCGTTAAAAATTGCAAGGGTGGAAGGATTGAAATCTTTCTTTGTAAAATTAGTTTTATATTTTTTATATCCTCTAGCAGCTTATATTTCAGCCATTCCATCATCAATATTTTTTCGTTTAAAACCTAAAAAATTCTTCTTTTTCAAGGGTAAAAAATTTCCTTACTTTTATCACATACATAATACTACCTGGGGAAATGAAAGGATTATTGAAGTTCCTATTGTGATGAATTATATAAAAGAATCTTTTATTAAAAGAAAAAGAATCTTAGAGGTGGGTGCAGTTTTAGTCCATTATTATCCTTCAAGATGGGATATACTCGACAAATATGAGAGAAGAAGAAAAATCATCAATAAAGATATTCTTGACTTTAAACCATTTAATAAATATGATCTGATAGTTAGTATTTCAACTTTTGAACATGTAGGTTTTGATGAAGAAATCAAAGATCCTGTAAAAATTATCAGAGCTATAAAAAATTTAAAAGAAAATTGTCTGGAGGTTGGAGGTAGGGGTGTGATTACTCTACCCTTAGGATATAATCTTGAAATGGATAAATTACTTTTTGCTAACAAATTAGACTTTGATGAGAGGATTTTTTTAAAAAGAATAAATAAAGAAAACCAATGGATAGAGATATCTGAAAAAGAGGCAAAAAATAGCAAATACAATAAACCCTTTAAGGCTGCAAATTCAATTGTTATAGGGATTATTCAAAATTGACATGCTTAAGACTAATGCAATTAAGAGAAGCGAAAGATATCTTTCCATTTTACTCATCTTCCCAATCACAACAATACTTAAAAATAGTTTTTGGGATATAGGATTAAGGTATAAATGGATTATATAAAGATGGATTATAAAAGGAAAATAGATTCTTGTAGGTCTTGCGGTTCAAAAAACTTATCGGGGATTTTATCCTTGGGAGATTTATATGTTACTAATTTTGTTAATTATGAAGATGAACAAGGTCCAAAAATTCCTTTAGACTTAATGTTATGTGGCCCACAAGACGGATGCGGTTTGCTCCAATTAGGACATACAACTCCTCCAGAGCTTATGTGGGGAGAACAGTACTGGTACAAATCGGGAATAAACTCCATGATTAGGGCCGATTTAAAAGATATTGTTGAAAAATCAAGAGCTCTTATCCCATTAGAATCTGGAGATACTGTTGTAGACATAGGATGTAATGATGGAACTCTTCTTGGATTTTATGATGTTCCTGGGCTAAACCTTGTTGGATTTGAACCTTCAAAAAACGTTGCCCTAGAGGCACAAGCAAAAGGAATGCAAGTAGTAAGAGATTTTTTTAATGGAGAAGCATATTCTTCTGAAGTCGGAGAGAAAAAAGCTAAGATAATAACTGCAATTTCTATGTTTTATGATTTAGATGCTCCAAATGATTTTGTTAGGGATATCGCAAGATGTCTTGATGAAGACGGAGTATTTGTAATCCAACAAAATTATCTTGCTTCTATGCTAAGGAATAATGCTATAGATAATGTCTGCCATGAGCATCTAGAATATTATTCTCATAATTCTCTAGAAAACTTGCTAAATAGGCATGGATTTGAAACTTTTGACGCAGAATTAAATGAGATAAATGGTGGAAGCATAAGAAGTTATGTTCGACTCAAAGGAAGTAAGATTCCTCAATCAGATGAGGCAAAAAGAAGGTTAGATAATTTAAAAGAATTTGAAGAAAGTACTAGGTTAAATGACCCCGAAACATATCATGCTTTTGCAAGAAGGATAAATTCAATCAAAGAAGAATTAGTTTCTTTTTTAACTGAGGAAAAAAGAAAAGGAAAAACAATATGTGGTTTAGGGGCTTCAACACGGGGGAATACCACACTCCAATATTTTGGATTAACAAGTGAGTTAATTGATTGTATATTTGATAAAAATCCAGATAAAGAAGGGAAAAGAACTGTGGGAAGTTTAATCCCTGTTACTTCTCCAAAAAACATTGGCAGATATAATCCAGATTATCAATTAGTTTTAATTTATCACATTTTTAAGGGGGTTGGAGAAGATGAAAAAAGGTTTGTTGAAAATGGAGGGAAATTTATCCTGCCTTTACCAAAAATAAAGATTATTGGGAATTCTCAGTAAATCATAATGCCTCTTAATTTAAGTTTTAATTTATTCATAATTGGGATGTTCTTTTTCTTCGATAAATAATGAACTAGTTTTTTCATTGATATTTCTCTTTAATCTGGCTCTTTTATTATTACTCTTATTGATGGATATTGCAAGATTAATAAATTCTTCATCAAATCTTCTTTCTTTTTCTAAAATTCTTATTTGATCTCCTTCTTTCCAGATTTTTAAATTCACTTCTAGAAGATCTTGATATTCTCTAGATTTATCTGTAATCCCAAAAGATTCCATTTTTTGTTTTAGATAGAGATATTCTGCCTCAACATTTTTCCTTTTTTCTTTTGAGGTGATTCTATTATATTTAATCTCTAATACAGATACTTTGTCTACTAACTCCCCATTTGATATTTCTACTAACATATTTCTCTTTAGTTTATTTTTTATTATTTAAAGTATGATTCCTCCTATAAATAACTTTTTGGGTAGTTGGAATCTTAGTGGAATCACTAAATCTTACATGCCATTCTCCTAGTCTTCCAGAAATATTTCGTGGAGCTAATATTACTCGGCTTGATCCAATATAAAACTAGAAAATTCCCTTAGTTATTTTTGTTTCTTTTATAAACATTAATCATTTTCTACCATAATAATCCTTAAAAAAGGACTTATTCTTCCTATAGAGATGAAAAGGAAAGCACTTATCACAGGAATTACTGGACAAGATGGAAGTTATCTTGCAGAACTCCTAATAGAAAAAGGATACGAAGTCCACGGGATGATTCGTAGAGCTTCGACATTTAATACTTCTAGAATAGATCATCTCTGTCAGGAACCTCCCGAAGGAGGAAGGTC
>JAHJRR010000117.1 GCA_018830685.1 Nanobdellota archaeon | reverse complement strand
TTAGCAAGTGAGCTAAAGTTTTGTGCAGATCATAATGAGTTTAGAATGAGATATAATCATTTTCGACCGCATACGAGTTTAGATAGAAAAACCCCTGCTTCAGTTTACTTTAGGGGGTGACATATGTCACCGGGGAGCACAACGTGATAATCATAGAAAACTATAAATACTTCCTTCTGGTTTATTTATTATGAATTTTGAACATGTTTCCAGTAGGAGTTTTAGAAATTGGATGAATCTGCCTCTGGTAGCTGTGTTTGGAATCACATCTATTAAATACACAAAGTTTTCAATTTAATTCAGTTCTTTGGATCTGGATTGAATTGATTTTATTCTTAGATTAGTCAATCCAGATTAAGCTGATTTTTATTGTCTGCTTTAAAAAATGCAATGCAACAGAAAGAGACAAAAGAGAGACAGATTTTAGAGAGAGAGCTTAGTGAACTTGTAGAGATTACTCTTAGAATGGAGAATGAACTTTACTCTATGATTCGGTAAATTTTATTGATTAGAGATAATTCTCAGTTTTTTATTATTATCTCGTATGCATTTTTAACAAAAGTATCTCGTCCGACCCACCCAATGATGGTTGCTCGCTCTACTCGCAAATTGATTTGAGAATTAATAAGAATCTAATCAATCACTAACATGGCGATTAAGAGAAGGTTTACGAAGTAAACTTTGAGTGAATGAAGTGCAACGTCCCAATGAACGTCGTAAGGAGAGTTGCGAGACGGCACTTTAATCTAAGAAAACTTTCAGATTCATTTTTTTACAAAACTTTTATAATTCACAGACCTATCTTTTCTCAAAGTGTTTCCGTCAATAGAAAGGAGAGCCAATTCAATTGCAGATTCTTCTGGATTGAAATCTCTATCAAAATAAAAAACTCTGTCTTTATCATATGGTCCAGAATAAAACCCTGTTCCTACTCTTTTTTCTTCAAATCTTGGAATTTGGGCAGAAATGTAATCTCCTGCTTTTACAATAAATAACCCCTCAAAACTGAGAGTTCTCACTGGAACATCTTGATTATCTGGAGAAACTTTTAAAACAAGTTTTGAAGTGAAACCTCCTCTATAAACAGGAGAACGACCTCCAAGCCTCATTTCTGAATGGGGAGTAAAAGAGGTATCGTGAGATTCTGCAATAACTTCATCAATAGTAAAGTTTTCTGTTGCTACAAGTTCGTATAATTGTTTTGAACAGGATGCTAAATCTGTAATTTCTTGCTGTCTTTTTTCTTTAGCATCTTGCATGATTTTTTCCATGTCTACTTCTAGACTCTTCATAATATAAAAAATAAATATTAAATATATAAATTTATTGGAATGTTTAGGAATAGTGCTGTCTCGCAATCAACCACTAACACCCGCTTAGTGTGATTTTTTTATTAGGCTTAGATTCATAAGCTGATGATTCAGTAGCTTCGCCCGATGTAGACGATTTCGTTCGCTTTTTTATTGCAAATTATGCATCCCCCTTTAGGGATTTCTTTCTTGTTTGCTAGTGTTCCCCTTACCTCTGCGTTTACTTCTTTTTCAATGATTTCTGCACAGGGTAAACCTTCTGATTTTGTTGAACAGAATTCTACTCTTGCAACCATCCCTTTATTCATTGCTTCCTTGAGCTCTCCCTTTGTTTTGCAATTTGTTAGTCTGCTTTTGAAAAATTTATCTGCCTGATTTTTTAGTCTCTTGTCGAAGTCTTCAGAGTATTCTTTTATTTTGTTCAGTTTTCCTACAGGAAGTGTTTCTTTGTTCTTTGTATCTCTGTGGAAGAGAGTTATTCCCTTATTTTTCATTTCCTTTTCTCCAATCTCAATTCTAAATGGAACTCCTTTTAATTCCCATTCATTGAATTTCCATCCCGGGCTGTAGGTGTCCCTGTCGTCGATTTCGATTCTGTAATTTTTCAATTTTTCTTTTAAATCTTCTGCATATTTCATTATTTTTTCCTGATTCTCTTTTTTGTAGATTGGGACGATTACTATCTGAGTTGGAGAGATGCAGAAAGGTAGGACTAGTCCGCTATCGTCTCCGTGAAGGGAGATTATTGATACAAGGATTCTTGACATTGCTGGACCGTATGCAGTTGTCCAGAGATATTCTTCTTGTCCTTTTTCATTTTTGAATTTAGCGTCAAATGCTTTAGAGAATTTTTGCCCCATAAGATGTGTTGATGGTTGTTGTATTAGTTTTCCATCGGGCATTAATGAATCGGAACCGATAGTGTATTCTGCTCCCGCGAATTTATCCCATTCTGGTCTTTTCATAGGGAGGAACGGCACACAAAACTTTTGATGCATTATATCTTCGGTCATTTTAATGTCTTCTTGGACCTGGGCTTCGGCCTCGGTTTTTGTGGCGAATGCATCATGAGCTTCTATCCAATGGAATTCCCTTCCCCTAATTAACGGTCTTGTTGCTTTTGTATCAAGACGGAAGACTTGACATCTTTGATATAGTTTCATTGGGAGGTCTCTGTGACTTCTTATCCAGAGTTTGAACATTGGTGTAAAAAGCGTTTCGCTTGTAGGTCTTAGTGCTAATTTTTCTTCGTCTGGTTTTGTTTTTAACCAAAAGACTTCTGGCGTGAAACCTTGAATATGGCTGGATTCTTTTTTCAAATTTGATTCCGGAATTAGAGTGGGCATCATGACTGGTTTGTGTTTGTTTTTTTGAAGCTCTTCTTCATAGAATTCATACATCTTTTCTATTGTCTGCGTACCCCATGGTCGAATAACAATAAAACCTTTCATTCCCGTTCTTATCTCTACTAATTCAGCTTTTTCTATTATTTGAGAATACCATTCGCTGAAATTCTCATTCTTTTTTACTGTCAGACCTTTGTTGTCTTGCTTGTTTTTTGTCATATATACACTTAGTTTGCAGGTTTATTAAACTTTTTTAGACAGCAAGATTTTAGTTTTTTTGATTATTATTTATTATTCTGTCACTTATTTCTGCTGAATGTTTCGGTTTTCTCCGAGGATGGTCAAAAACTCCATCATTGTCGTCATCGTAAAATCTTAGGCTATAAATTCTTCTCCCCGAGAGAAAGGAGAATGATACCACTGTTTTATATTGGTTTCCTTTTAGTTCAGCTTCTAGACTTTTTTTGTCCTGTTGTTTTAGTATTGCTCTTATGGAATCTGTTTGAATTCCTGTTGATTCAAGTACTTCTCTTTTTAATTTGTTGTCTAAATCTTGAACAGTATATTGCAAATATCTTATTCCTTCTGGATGTTTTATTGAACGCTTTAGAGTTAGTTGGGGGTGATATGAGCAGGCAGAAAATAAAAGAGAGGTTAGTAATGAATATGGAAAAATCCTTTTCATTTTAATTTAAAAGTGCTTCTCCTAAAACTTCTTCTGAAATTTTGTTTATTATGTCAATTATATAATCTGATTCTAGAGCGAATCCGAGGCTTTCTGCTGCTCCGACTTTAAAATTGTTTATTCCGATGACCTTCCCTTTGGTGTTTACTAAAGGTCCTCCAGAGTTTCCTGGATTTAGTGCTGCGTCTGTTTGTATGTATGCTTTTATTCCGTTTGCTCCTTCCCTGTTCATTGCAGAAACTATTCCTTGTGAGACTGAGAATTGAAGTCCTAATGGATTTCCTATTGCAATTACTTTCTCTCCTACTTTAATGTCATTGGAGTTTCCGAATTCTATTTCATTGTAGCTTCCTTCAATTTTTAGAAGAGCTATATCTAAGTTTCCATCGTACCCAATTAATGTTGCATCTCTGGATTTTTGGTTAGAAGTGATAGCATATATGCCCGTCGCGAGAGTTCCTTGGCTGTCTGCCAAAACATGTGCGTTTGTGACTATGTATCCATCTTCGTGAACTATGAATCCTGTTCCTTGACCAGAATCGGTTCTTATTGTGACGACTGATGGAACTATTGTGTCAATGATTCCAGAGAAGTCTTCTCCAACAGATGCTTTAAGCAAGTCGAATTCATTGGTTATTGTTCCAATGTTTAATCCTAATTTTTTTAAATCTTCGTTCGTTGTGATTAGTCCTTCGGACAGGGCATTTATGTTTGACTGCATCTCTTTATCGAGGTTATTTATTTTTCTATCTAGTGCGTTGTAGTTCACTTCTTGTTTGATGAACATCATATAAACAAAGATGCTCATGATAATCATGAATAGAAATACTATCGTTGTGAAACTTCCAATGAGCCATTTGTGGTGTCGCTTTAGTGTTATGTGGTGATGAACTATCGGTCTGCCTCTTTCCATTTTCTAAATTAACTTTTTATGTTTATTAACTTTCCTTCTTTCCAATATTCATAAAGAGGTCCGATGAATGCTCCTGCGAAGAGATAGAAAAGATATTCTTCTATAGGCAAGCCAAAGAATAATTCTCTATACCAACTTCCTTTTTCAAGATACCAGAATCTCTCAATTAGCTCAGGATATATTGCTAGTAAAATAAAGTATATTGCTACTCCAACAATCATGGTCAAAATGCCACTGATGATTGAATTTTTTATTAAGTCTTTTCTTTTTATCCAGATTATTCCTGTAGAGATTAGGAATGCCATTATTGTTGAATAGAAAGAATTGATTTTTAGAATGTAGAAACTTCCAAAGAAAATTATTATAAATATAGGGAAAATATAAAATGTTGATCCCCGTTTTTTGTTTGTTTTTTCCTTGATTTTTATTCTTTTTTTGTAAACTTCTTCATATATTACTGCGGCCAAGCCTCCGATGAAAAATCCAATTAAGAAATCTTCTATTCCTATGCTTGTTTGGGTGATTGTTTCTGGTCGCCACCAATCGTTTAAATAGACTATTTGGCTCAATACTCCGCCTATTCCGAAGAGGGTACTTATGATTATCATTTCTTTTCGAGTATCTTTTCTCCATAAATAGAGTCCTAGCCATGCTGTAGCGAAGATTAATGTCCATACGAGATAACTATACTGATAATTTATCATCATTTTCCTACTCCTCTGACTTCATAATGAAATAAAAACCTTTTTATTCTCTTAAGATGTCAGAAATGGATAGGCCCGTCGTTCAATGGATAGGATAACAGGTTTCGGCCCTGTTGATGGGGGTTCGAATCCCTCCGGGCTTATTTGGGATTCGATAAATTAAAGAGAAAAGTGCTCACCCAACCCACTCTGAGAATTAACCGTCAAATCCTAAAATAACTTAGTAAAATCAATGGCTTCATTTAAGAAATAGTTTCTGTTTAATAAGTTCTGCCCTACTCCCAATCCCGCACGAGAAATTATTTTTATTTTAGTTTCTATCACGAAGTCGCTTTTCTACCCTTAGGATACTGCTCGCTGACGCTCGCGATTGGATTAGGATAATTTATTAAAACTATGCGGGGCTTTTTATTGATTCAAAGAGGTAAGAATTATTTATTTTCTAATTAACTTTTTATAATCCCTATTCTTGTTTTATTCATCTCAATTATGGAAACAAAAAGAAGGAACTTTTTTTCGGCAGTTTTTACTCTCGTGGGGACAATCATAGGAGCGGGTGTTCTTGGATTGCCTTACGTATTTGCACAATCTGGATTTTTGATAGGAGCTTTCTGGCTTATCTTTCTTGGAGTTGTTATGACTTTTTTGAATCTCTGGATTGGCGAAATCACTCTTAGAACCAAAAAAATTCATCAACTTACTGGATATGCAGAAAAATATCTTGGTAAAACTGCAAAAAAGATAATGTTGAGTGCAATAATCCTTGGAGTGTATTCTGCTCTTCTTGCTTATTTAATTGGTGAGGGTCAAAGTTTATCTAGACTTATTTTTGGAAACACTGGTTATGCTTTTTTGTTTGGTCTTGTGTTCTGGGGAGTTATGACCATCTTATTGCAGGGAGGATTAAGCCGATTAAAAAGTCTTGAATTTTGGAGCGTTATTTTTATTCTGGTTGCCTTGTTTTTTTCATTTTTATTTCTTCTTCCAGATGTAAACAAAGAAAATCTTGTGCAGACTAATTTTAATAATTTTTTTATGCCTTTTGGAATTGTGCTTTTTGCTTTGTTAGGTTTTAATTCTGTGCCCGAGTTAACGAGGGAGATTGGCAAAGATAGAAATGTGTTGAAAAAAGTGATAATTGTTGGGAGCTTGATTCCTATTGTTTCATATCTTATGTTTAGTTTTGTTGTTGTGGGAGTTTTAAACGGAAGTGTAAGTGAAGTAGCTACTATTTCTTTTTCAGGACTTTTTGGAAAGTTACTTGTTCTTTTGGGAATATTTACTATGATGACTAGTTTTTTTGTTCTTAGTTTCGCTCTTAGAGATTCATTTATTTTTGATTTTAATAAAAAGAAATCCTCTTTTCTCTATGTTTCTATTGTACCCTTATTGCTCTATATTTTTGTTAGTTTTTTTAACTTGGCGGGGTTTGTAAGGATACTTGGTCTTGGGGGTGTGATTTCTGGAGGATTCACGGGGATTTTAATTCTTTTAATGGCTCGGAAGGCACAGATAAAAGGAGATGTCAAACCAGAGTATTCCATTCCAATTAATTGGTTTATTATAACTGTTTTGACTTTAATTTTTGTGACAGGAATTTTTCTTGAGGTTTTTGCTTGAGAACTCATAAGGTTTTTATAGATTAATTCTTTGATTTCATTATGGAATATGATTCTGTTAAGAAAGAGATCATTTTAAACAAAAGTCTTAATGAATTGGATAAGTTTACTCTTGATTTTCTTAAGATAATCGAAAAGCATACGGACTATGCAATTGTTTTTGGATATGTTTCTCTTCTCGGTGTTGAGGAGAAATGGGAGTGGCTTAAAAAATGAAATCAACTTTTAGTAAAGATGAAATAAAGAATGAAAAGATGAAGAATTTTTCCGAGAGGATAAATTTTATTAAATATTGGGCAGACTATATTCGGAAAAATTCTGATAATAACTGGAGCGAAGGTCAAGCCAAACTTATTGATTCTCAGATTGATTCTTCCAGAAGGTTTTATAAGAAATTGGCGAAGATGGAGGAGGGAAGGAAGAAGATAAAGAAGTTGAAGGGGTTTGGGAAGAAGGTTAGATAAAAACATTTAGATTTGTTTAACATTTGAATTCTATTTAGTTTGCCTCGCGATTGCTCGGTTTATCTTTAAAGTTAATAATAGAACAAACTTGGATTTGCATTATTAATAAGTAAATTGTGAGCTCGAGCGATTTCGTGGTAGCGACAAATTTTATTCTCTCCACGTGCAGGGTCTGGAGGTAGAAGCGAACTTATTTATTTGATAATTTGCTGTAACAAAAATTTTACTTAAAGGGCAATAAGATTGAATTTGTGAATTGAACATCTCCTAAAAGTTTTTATATCTTCGGCAGTTTTGTTTGATATGGAAAAAATACTGGCTAAGCCCGGAGATTATGTTGAGGTTTCTTTGATTAAGAGGGATTATGAAGGGATTCTTTTGGAATCTCCGAATACCGAGCGAGGGATTGTTTTGTTGAAATTGGATTCTGGTTATAACATTGGATTTATCAAAAAGAATGTTTCTGAAATTAAAATTTTAAAGAAATCAGAGGGGGTAAAGAAGGAGATTGATATTAAGAGAAATAAGGAAAAGCCGAATATTGCGATGATTATCACTGGAGGGACGATTGCTGCACGTTTGAATCCTAAGAAAGGGGGGGTCGATTGGCTGACTAGTCCTGAAGATTTGTTCAAATTCTATCCTGAACTTTTTGAGTTGGTTAATGTTGTGAAGGTGGAAGTTCCATTTATGAAGGCGTCGGAGGATATGGATTTTAAAGACTGGCAGAAACTTGCACGGGTCTCTAAGAAGTTGTTGAACGATTCTAATATTAAAGGTTTGATTATTACACATGGGACTGATTTTTTGCATTATACTTCTGCGGCACTTAGTTTTTTTCTTAAAGATTTGAACAAGCCGGTTGTTTTGACTTATAGTCAGAGAAGTATTGATAGAGCAAGCAGTGACGCGAATTTGAATTTGCAGTGTTCTGCTTTGGCTGCCATTTCGGATATTGCAGAGGTGATGATTGTTGGACACGCAACGATTAATGATGATTATTGCTATGCGATGCCCGGGACGAAAGTTCGGAAAATGCATACTTCTAGAAGAGATGCGTTTAAAATTGTGAATGGGAAACCTATTGCGAAAATTTATTCTGATAGAATTGATATTCTTTCGAATCATAACATTAGGGATAATAAAAAGAGAGTTAGTTGTGATTCTGATTTTTTTGAAGATGTTGCCTTGGTTAAAATTTATCCGGGGCAGGATTCTGATATACTTGATTATTATCTGAAGAAAAAATATAAAGGGATTGTTTTGGAAATGTCTGGTCTTGGACACGCACCGACGAGGAGAGCTCGGAAAGGGTGGACGCGGAAATTGAAGGAGATTCAAGAGAAAGGGATGATTGTTTGTGCTGTTGCACAGACAATTAATGGACGTTTGGATCCCCTGGTTTATTCTAATGGACGTGAGTTATTGGAGACGGGGATAATTTATCTTGAGGATATGCTTGCCGAAACGGCCTTTGTTAAATTGGGTTGGGTTTTGGCTAAGACAACGAAGAGAGAAGAGGTTAAGAAATTGATGTTAACTAATATTTCTCATGAGTTGAATAATCGATTGGAGGTTTAGGGAGAAATGTGTTCCACTAACTGTACCACGAAATTGTTCACTATTATTAATTGAAAAAGAAATCCACTGCCTTTAGGCGGTGGTGAGCCGAACAAGATTTTCATTATCTTGAATTTTGCACTCGTTGGTCGCCTCTCGATTCGTATGGGGACTTCCCCCTAACAAGTCACCCCCTTCAGAGTTACCG
>JAHJRR010000116.1 GCA_018830685.1 Nanobdellota archaeon | reverse complement strand
TTTAAATTTCTTCCTGCAAAAGGGATTACAGTTATCTTTTTCTTAAATTTAGAACAATCAATAATTCTAATTAAATCATTATAAGCTGCTTGATTCCAACAATTTATTGCTTTACATTTTTCACTAGCTAACCTTTCTGCAATATATTTCCTATCTAACTTGAAATAGTCATATCCCGATAGCCCGAGAACTGTTTCTAAATCTAGTATAAAATCAAACTCTGGAGGCGGTAATTGATTGAAACAAAATAAAAGGCTTTTTTTAAATTTTCTTTTTGAATTATTTTTTATGTCTGATCTTAAAAACTTTCTAAGAATGTTCATAAAAAAATAGTAAGAATTACGTATCATGGAATTATCTTTAAACCAATAAAAATAGGCTTTTTTTGGAGGGAAATAATCCAAATTATAATTCTTAGAAAAAAATTCTATTGTTGTATCATAAACAGCAGGAAGCTTTTGATTAAATGGATAAAGGGCAAGTGTTCTTTTCATTTTTTAGATTCTATTATTTTAGTTAGTATTTTTAACATCTTCTTCTCATTACTCATATAAACTGATTCTTTATTGCTAAATATAGGCTGTTCTAAATATTGTTGATATAATCTATTATCAGTGTCAACCTTCACGATATGTTTGACTACTTCTTCCACGCTCTTAAAATCATTAGCATTTATGAAACATTTTGAATTAAAATCTTTTCCAACTTTTTTATTCCCAAAATAAATTGGGATACTTCCCACAAGAAGAGGATGAGTTAATTTTTCTGTTGTCCATCCATCCTCGGTCCTATTTTCAAAAGCAATTGTGAATTTGTATTGGTTTATAAAATCTAGTTTAGACTTTACCCAATTTTTTGAGAGCCTTGATTCTTTTGGACTTTTATGGCTTATGGAGGGCATATTATTCATACATCTTCCAGGAGAATCAACCCTTTTGTATTTGTTTAATTCTTTAAAAAAATTATTTCTAGGATTAATCTCTTGAGAATAAATAAAATTACAGAACTTTATCTTTTCTTTTTTTATCTTTTCAAAATTTATGTTTCTTTTAAGAGGCAATTTCATATATTTACTGAACGGATAATCATTAATTATTCCTGAGGCAATTCTAAAATAATGGGGGTGATTAATTTCCTCTTCAAGATAAGTTGAGAATGCCCAATCACATTCTTCCATATTTGGTCTAACATGTTCTGAAGCATAAAATATTTTTATAAAATCTCCTCTTGGTGAAATTGTCCGGAGGGATTTCTTAGAGGTTAAGATTACATACAATTTTCTAATCCAAATATATAATCTTGGAGAGATTTTTCTGATAAAGTCTCCTTTTTCTGAAAGCCCTTTTTCTTCTCCTGCTTCCGGATAAACAGAATAAAAAACATAATCAGGATTATCACTTATAACTACATTATATCTCATCCGAAGGATATTTGTAAAATAATTATCCCTGGGGTCAGAGCCAGTCCCAAAATCTTTAAAATTTATTTTGATTGTTTTCTTTTTAGATTTGACCATATTCAATCATCAATTTTCTTATTTTTAAGATTATTGGTAAAAAATGATAAAAGGTTATTTTGCAGCATATAAAAGAATTTAAACCAAAACTTCGTTTGAAGTTTAATGAAAATACTCAGTGTAAAAAGTCTAGAAATTCCTGATATAAAAGTTATAAGATTTGCAAGGTTTCATGATCCCCGGGGATATTTTACCGAACAATTCAGAAAAAGTGATCTTTCCAACACGCCGGAATTAGGTTCTATGAAAAATATCGAATTTGTACAGGCAAATGAAAGTTATTCTAAAAAAGGTACTGTCCGAGGCCTTCATTTTCAATGGAATCCCCATATGGGAAAACTTGTTCGAATTCTTTCGGGTCATATGATCGATTTGGCTTTAGATATACGTAAAGGTTCACCCACAAATGGAAAAATTCTTGCTTATGATATGACTACCTCCAAAGATAAAGAGTATGGTGAACTGATCTGGATTCCTCCAGGATTTGCTCATGGTTTTTGTTTTCCAGAAAATTCTTTAATAGAGTATTTATGCTCTGGAGAATATAATCCTAATTGTGAAACGGGAATTTCACCTCTATCAAAAGATCTTGATTGGAGTTTGTGTGATAAGAGATTAAAACAATCTTTTTATGGAATTGCAGAAAAAACGGATTTAATTACAGAAAAAGATAGAAACGCCCAAACACTCGGAGAATGGGAGGGGGATAAAAGGGCTGAGAATTTTAGGTATTCTGATTTAAAAGAAAAAGGAATTTTTAGCGAATGAAATAACTATTTGAAACATAAATACTTAAAAACTTCTTTTTTTATGTTTAAAAATGGGAAGATTATCAGACTTATCCAGAAGATTAAAAGGCCAAGAAATGTTCACAATCCTTGCAGAAGCAAATGAGCTTGAAAGATCAGGAAAAGAAATAATCCATTTCGAATTAGGAGATCCCCATTTTTCAACCCCTAAAAATATCACTGATGCATGCAAAATTGCATTAGACTCAGAGATGACACATTATGCTCCTTCAATGGGGTTAAGAGAATTAAGAATTTTAGTCATAGATAAAATAAATCATGAAAGAGGGTTTAAACCAAATTTAGAACAAGTTTTAATTTCTGCGGGAGCAAATGTCCAATTACATTATGCTCTTGCCTGTTCTACAAATCCCGGAGAAGAAGTAATTGTTCCTGATCCAGGATTTGTTTCCTATTATTCAATTCTTGATAAATTAGGAATTAAAGCTAAAAGAGTACCAACTTATGAAGAAAATGAATTTAGGTTAAACCCCGAAGATGTTAGGGAAGCAATTACTTCTAAAACAAGAATGATTATTATAAATTCTCCAAATAATCCTACCGGTGCAGTTATGAATGAAGAAGAAATCAAAGAAATTTATAATCTTGCAAAAGAAAAGGATATTTACCTTTTAACAGATGAAATATATTCTAAAATTATTTATGATGGTTTAAAATTTTCCTCACCTTCTATTTATGATGAATGTAAAGAAAGGACGATTATCATTGACGGATTTAGTAAAGAATATGCTATGACTGGTTGGAGATTAGGGTATGCAATTGGACCTAAGGACATAATCACAAAAATGGGATTAACTTTAGAGACAGAATCTTCTTGTGTTCCCCCCTTTATTCAAAGAGCAGGGATGGAAGCATTAACTGGGAGCCAAAAGATAATAAACAAAAGAATTTCAGAATACCATCAAATGAGAGATGCTATTGTAAATGGATTAAATACCCTTCAGGGAGTAAGTTGCCTTAATCCTCGAGGAGCATTTTATGTATTCCCAAATATAACTGAAACAGGAATGACTAGTAGGGAATTTTATAACTTTATGTTAAATAAGGCAGGAGTGGCTTTAGCCCCCGGGGATATTTTTGGAAAACAAGGAGAAGGTTATGCTCGGCTTAGTTATTCAACTGAATTATCAAATATTCAAGAAGCAATTGGTAGAATGGATAAAGCTTTAAAGAACAGATAAAAATAATCGAAACAGACATTTTCGAAGGAGACACAACCTTTACTTTATCTAAGATGGTTGAAAAAGTCCATGCAATCGAAGTAAGAAGGGATTTTAGTTTATTTCCTTACTCTTTTCTCAATAATTGTTTTAATGTAATGAAAAAAAAGTTTTATTGAATAATACCCTCTCTCAAAAAAAGTTGTTGGGTCTTTTAATCTCTTGAATTTTTCCAGAATCTCATTTACTGCTTTTTTTTGTTCTTTATTTCGACAATAACTCAACCCTTCGGAATGCACCCTGTATTTAACTAAGAAATAAGGCAAATTCGTAAGATTCTTTCCCCTTTTCAGCAACTCATAGTATAAATTATAATCATCCGCGGGGGAAAAATGCTTTTCTAAAGAGATATTTTCATTGCGAAGCATTATCGAAGGAAATATAATTCCACAACTTTTTCTTAACCTCCAAGCCAACATCTTATAATTATCATATTTCCTAAATTTGCGAATCTTCTTTCCTTTTTCATTTATATAGATAGCAGAACTTCCAACTAAGAAGATATGGGGGTTTTTTTCTAAATAATTAAATTGGACTTCAAATCTTTTTGGATGAGAAATATCATCTGCACAAAATAATGCAACATACTTTCCTTTCGCAATCTTTAAACCATTGTTCATT
>JAHJRR010000115.1 GCA_018830685.1 Nanobdellota archaeon | reverse complement strand
GTATACTTGACCGCTGTACTATAGGGCTTCAACTATTAATCATAAAATTAGTATTAAAACGTTTCCCACGAACAAAAATCGGTACTTTTAGAATTATGTCTTCTTAATAAGTTATCACTATCAAGCCAAAATCAAGATAATCCTAAATCAGCGTTTGTGTGATAATTAGTATCAATCTGCGAGCGATAGAGAGCAAGTAACTTTTTAATTAATCCTCCAGATAGAGTCTTAGTTTCTTAAATAATCTATAGAAAATCATTAAATTTAAATATAACTGACTCCTTAATAAAACATGGTAGAAAAAGAGATTGGAAGAGTTTCGAGCTACTTCGAACACGTCGGCGTCGCAGCAATAAAACTTTCTGGAAATCTAAAAGTCGGTGATACGGTCAAGATTAAAGGACACACAACAGATTTTGAAGTTCCAATAGAAAGTATGCAAATAGAAAGGAAAGAAGTCAAATCAGCGAAGAAAGGCGACCACGTCGGAATAAAAGTTCCTGAAAAAGTTAGACCAAACGATGCAGTTCTCAAGGGAGAAGTTTAATTCTTCTCAATAACTTCATTCAACTCCCTAAGAATTAGTTCTATCTCATGATCCATCCCATGAACTTTCAATCCATTTTCCAAAGTCTCATGTGCAGCAGAAGGACAACCAACACAGTTTAGACCGTATCCTCTTAGAACTTCAATTGTCTCTGGATGCTTGTCAATCAATTCTTTTATCAGCGTTTCTTTCTTTATCATGATTCTCTTTCATAATCGTGGATTTAATTAAATTTTGCTCGCTGTCGCTCGCCAACAAAATATAAGATGAACCTGAACTTGTATGATTTTACTTATTAATTGCGAGGCGAAGCCGAGCCGAGCCGATTCTCTGGAATAACTACATAGCCTCCAATTTTCTTATTCTATCATTAACATCTGGGTGAGTAGAAAAAAGCCCCTGAACTTTTCTCTTAAATGGGTCTGAAATAAACAAGGGAGCCATCGCCTTTGAAACTCTATGCTCTTTATCTAAAGAGGAAACGCTCTCATTTTTTATTTTTTTCAATGCATTTGCAAGCCCCTGAGGATACCGCGTAAACTTAACTCCCGAAGCGTCGGCAGCATACTCCCTCTTCCTAGAGATGGCAAACGAAACCAACTGCGTAGCAATCGGAGCAAGAATTGCAAAAACAATTCCAACGACCATCAAAATCGCCTGCTCTTTTCCTTCTCTGTTTCTTCCTCCAGAAAACCACAGACTCCTTAAAAAAATCTGCGCAATAATTGAAACCATCCCAATCAATACAGCAGTCAAGGTCATGAACCTTATATCATAATTTGCAATATGCGACATCTCATGAGCCATCACACCCTCAAGTTCCTGCTTATCAAGTTTCTTCAGTGCTCCAGTCGTAAAACAAATCACAGAATGTTTAGGGTCTCTCCCCGAGGCAAAAGCATTAATTTCTTCAGACTCCATCACATAAAGTTTGGGCATAGGCAAACCAGAAGAAATCGCCATTCCCTCCGCCGCATGATAAAGCATCCTGTGTTCTGTTCTCGAAGCCGGCTTGGCCTTAACCGAAGCAAGTGCAATCTTATCCGATTTGTAATATCCTGCGACAACATAAACCAAAGAGAAAATCGTAGCGAAAATCATAATGATAAAAAAGTACGAAGGATCCAGAACCATAGAAACAATATACCCTAGAACAATAAAAAACGCAAAGATAATCACTATAAGTAAAAATGATTTTATTTTATTTCTCTGAATCTGGTCATCAAATGAAATGTGTTGTGGCATGATTCTTATAAGAAGTTGAAAGTTAAAAAGTGTTTGGTGTCTCGCACAGACTTTGATGACAATGGTCTTGTATGATTTTCCCTGTTAATTGCGAGCGTAGAGAGCCCCAAATCCTATTGACTATTCAATCTTCTAGAATTCAACCTTAGGCACTGCCCGTGCCTCTTGTGGAATCTCCAAATATTTCTTCACAGATTTTCCGTAAATTGAAGCAAACATCACTCCAGGGAACTTCTTACATAAATTGTTATAACTTAAAATGGAATCGTTGTAATGCTGTCTCGCATACGCAACCTTATCCTCTATCGCTGCAAGCTCCTGTTGTAAGTGAAGGAAATTCTCATTAGCTTTTAGCTGAGGATAATTCTCTGCAATCGCAAAAAAAGAACCAAGAGCACTCTGAAGTTGTGCACCAGCTTTAACCTTCCCCTCGAAATTCTTTGCGGTCATAAATTCCTTTCTCGCTTTTGTAACCTCTGACATAACGCCCCTCTCGTGTTTAACATAACCCTTAACAGAATTAATCAAGTTAGGCACAAGGTCAGCCCTCTTCCTCAACTGAACATCAATCTGACTCAATGAATTATCTATCCTATTACTAAGTGTAACAAATCTGTTGTAATAAATAATAAATGCTAGCAAAACCAAAACTCCAAGACCAATTAACCAGAATATCATAAACATAATCGGAATGGAGCGTATTTAAAATTATTGCTTCAAGTAGATAAATCCTTATAAACAGATAAATTATCTTAAAACTATGTCAAGCTTTTCAGATCTTCAGGATAGAGTATCTGCCTCAATTGATATTGAAAGCCTGACAAGGCAAGTTGCTAATTTGTTAAACAGATTTGAGATCGAAAAGCAACCAGTAATCTATGACAAAGAATCCTCTAGAAAAAATTGCCTTCATACACAATCAATGATGGAAATTGCCCTTATGTCTCTAGGCTTCCTAAACGTAGTTTATAGGGGAAAGAATGTTTATGATTATCAAAGACATCTTCTTAATGATAGTGCTCGAGAGGCTTGGGAAAAACTCAAGGAAGAGGGTTACTATTCTGATTCTAAAGGATAGTCAATGTTGTAAATTAAAAAATAGTATTAATTGATTTTACCTTTTAATTGCGAGCTTAGCGAGCAGGTTTTCTCTTCTAAACCCCTCACAAACCATCAATCATTATCGCGACATCAAAATCTTTTTGTGTCAAACAATCTATTTTATGAGTTGTCAGTTTTATCTCAATTAAATCTGGGCTATGAAGCCGAATATCTGGGTAATGCTCTTCATTCTCAGCGATTCCCGCGACTTTATTGATAAAATCAACAGCTTCCTTAAAACTTCCAAGCTGGAAAATTCTCCTAATGGACTTACCATTATCCTCAATACCCCAACCGCTACATTTGCCTAAACTCTCGTTAATCTGCGTTATTGAAAGCATTCCAGAATCAGTGTTCTCCATATATTAACTAGGTACAACTTGATTATAAATTTTATGGTGATGAGTTATGAATCTAATTTTTTCTTTAAGTTTTGTTACGAAATAAGTTTATTAAAATTGAATTCATTCCAAAGCCGTTCAGTGATTGAGTACTCCGTCCCAGACATATCAACTTCACCAACGAAAATTAATCATCCCGAATAAATCAGAACTTATGTGATTTTACTTAGTTAATTCTTCATCAATTTGCGAATGTTAATGGACAAGTGTCTATCCTTAAATTCCCATCTTCATCCCCTAAAATTCTCACTAACTTGCTCCCAATTGATCACCTTGAAAAAAGTCTCAATATAATCTGGTCTTTTGTTCTTATGCTTCAAATAATAAGCATGCTCCCAAACATCAACACAAAGCAGAGGTTTTTTCCCTTCACTCACGGGTGAGTCCTGATTTTGAGTTTTGACTATCTCCAATTTCCCTTCTTTGTTAACAACAAGCCATGCCCATCCAGAACCAAAAATACCAAGAGCAGCTTCTTTGAATTTCTCTTTAAATTCATCAAGTGAACCAAACTCCTTGTTTATCGCATCAAGAATATCTTCTTCACAATCAACATCTTTTTTCAAAATCTTCCAAAAAAATGAATGATTCGCATGCCCTCCTCCATGATTGCAAACAGCTGTCTTAATCTTCCCTGGAACCGAATCCAAATCAGAAATAAGTTTTTCAACGCTTTTTCCTTCAAGTTCTGAATGACCTTCTAACGCAACATTCAACTTATCAACATAAGATTTATGGTGTTTACTATGATGAATCTCCATTGTCCTTGCATCTATAAACGGTTCGAGAGAATCATATTCATAACCAAATTCGGGAAGTGTATATGCCATTTTAATAAAATAAGTAATACTTTCAAACCTCAATTTTTTATAAGTTTTTTGGTGATTCGCCATCTATTTTTATTTATAGTGTCTGCAAATTAAACAAAACTCAACACAATAGCCATCAATACAAACGCAATAATGAATCCTAAAGCCCTCTTTCTCGAAACATGAAGTGTCCCCTTAGAAATAAATTTTGTAGCATTGAATAACCAATCTGTTTTAATCATCCAAAGTAACCCAATCACAGAGAATGAAACGTATGTGAATATCGCTGGAAGCGCCTCTCTCCCAAGGACAAGTCCCCCAAGGACCAATTCAGAAACCCCGCCTAGATTTGCCCCAATCATATAAGGAATAACTCTCCTAAGATTTGTAATTCTTGTAACAACTAACGGAATCAAGAAAGTAATTGTTATACTCGTAGACATCAAAAGTGCGGTGATGCCAAAACCAAGGAGGAACGATTTCCACTTTTTACATAATAACCCATTTATCTTACTCTTAAGATTTTTCTCACCCCAAATATTGATCATAAATTTTGGCAGATACTTTAGACTTACAACAAGAACAAACAACCCCAAAAGAATTCCAAGATTTGCAGGTAAAAACGAGATGAGATTAATCAAAGGGTCAACGATTAACTCAACGAAACTAACTGTTGGAATATCTCCTGCAAGAAAATACTTCCCTGTGTTAGAGAAAAATCCCGTGAAAAACTCAATAAAAAACATCACAATTGCAATAGGTATAGCATAAACAAGATTCGCGAGTCCAATTTCAAACCCATGTCTGAAATCTCTTCTCTTGGCCTGAACAAGAAAAGCGACAAACAATGCAGTTATAGACGTACCTATTCGCGTTCCCATCATCATATAAATTAAAACAACCGGACCGATGAAACCAGCAAGACTAAAAGCAATAAGTGTCGCGGCCGCCGCACCAGATGATTGAGTAATTAATGTAGCAAGCCAGCCAAGACCAAAAGCATTAACTGAACTAACACTATTCTTTGTCAGCGAAAGAAAGCCATCTCCAAAAGCCGCCGAAGAAACCTTAATCAGTGTCAGTGAAAACATAAAGAAGTACAACGCGACCAAAAAGCCGAATGCATTCAACACCTTCTTTTTCATAAATCTCCAAACAACTACGCATTTAAAAATTATTTCACTATCTTAAAAGAATACTAATTCCCTTCCCCGCAATAAATGCAAGGAACGCGGCAATGCTCCCCAAAACAAATGTCTGTATTGCAGATTTAACTCGATGTTTTTCTGTGACAATTCCTTTAAGCCAACCAATTATCAAAAGAGCCACTCCAGTGAAGATAACAGCCAACCAAAATTGGTTCCTAATAAAATAACTATTACCTGTAACAGAAGCAATAACAAAAGACAGAAGTGGAATCAGTCCCATAAACACAAATGATAAGAATGTAGCAATGGCCGTTCTTGGTGCACTTTTTCTTAATTTACGAGAAAGCTCATTTTGTGATTTAACAGACATATAATTAGATAGCGACATTGAAAAACCATCGGCAGCAAGATTAGCAAATCCAAGAATCAAGATAATTGCAGGACTAAGTGCCGCACCAACAACGCCAGAAACAACAGCGAATGTGGTTATAACTCCATCCATACTTCCATAAACAAACTCTGGAAGATACTTCCTCTCAACTCTTTTTCTCTCTTTTGCCCCACCCATGCAAGACAATAAGATTTAAGATTATTAAACTTAACTAAGAAACGCTCACTCTGTTCGCTTATTCGCTTTACTTAAAAATAAACTCAGTCCGATTCATTCACTAAAATAAATTAACTAACTAGATTTAGCAAGACCAATTATGATTTTACTTGTTAATTGCGAGGCGAAGCCGAGCGTTGTGTGGGATTAGATATTGGAAAGATGATTTAGTACTCGGCAAGCCTCGCGATTTATTTAGCTCACAATTGGCTTTGCTCAATTCTTCGCTTAAGGAAAAATTAAGTCCGTAAAATCAGGAGGTATCGATTGTTACGTCTTTAGTTATTTACGAGCGTAGCGAGCCTTTTCTTTTGTAAGCGTTAAAAATATATACTAATCTTTGAATCTCTAATCAATAGCAAAGCCCGCGTGGCACAATGGTACTGCATCCGCCTCGAAAGCGGAGCCCTTCGGGGCATCCAGGTTCGATTCCTGGCGCGGGCGTCCAGGAATCCTAAATTAGAAGGGGGTGACTTGTTAGGGGGAATCCCTTCCCCATACGAGATTCCTGGCGCGGGCGTTAAAAGATTCGATTAATCACTATGAATACTCCCATATTGTGTACGGAGTATGTTCAAACATTCTTCCTCCTAGTCACTTTTTAGTTCAGGGAATAATTTATCATCTCTTCATCAATTTTTTGAATATCTCTTTGAAACAGTTTTTTGGATTTTAACCAATGTTCAGAGCTATTAAAAATACAAGAAAAATAATTTTGTTTTATAGGAGAATAAATTTTGATGCCTATCTTTCTCGCCCGCTCTGCAACTTGGTTCATCCTTAATATTTTAGATTTCGAAAGATAACTCAAGGTATCAACAGCCAATCGTCGAACATCATCGTCTTTTGTTAAAATTCCTCCTTCTGTTTCTTGCATGTCTGTCATATAAAATGCTAAAGCAATCATTTTTTCGTCAGTGCAAAGGTCGTAGTGTTTTTTTGCCCTCCGATGATGTATATGCTTCCATCGGTAATCTATTTTTGAATGAGCACACTCCGAAATCTTTAGAGTAATCTTTTCTAATTGATTATACTCTGGACCCTTAGGGAAAATAGAATCACTTCTTGTCCTCTCTTGGAGTTTATGAAATAGATTACAAATCTCATGAAGAAGTACCTCCTGCTTTGTTCTTTCCGTCCTATTCCTTCTCCATTTCTGTTTTCTCAAATCTGTATAAGTTCCTCTTTCTAAATCAGAAATTTTATTCCTCACTATGTCTTTCATCCTTTTAATTTCCGTAGAAATTTCTTGGGGATTTATTATTTTTTTATTGGTCAACAAGTCTGAAAAAAATCCCAATGAACAGGCAACCCCTTGCAAAACCTCTTTATCAATTTCCTGAAACTGTTCTGTCCCATATACTCCTTTTGTGTACCAATCATTATTCCCACACATTACAGAAGTATCGCATATAACATAATCACTGGACTGCAAAATTTCTTGGATGGTCTGCATAGGTTATCTCTTAAAAAATTTCATTTAATATTCTCCATATTCATCTACGGGATTTCTTTTTCCCATACCAAAGTCCCCAGAACTCTTATCTCTTGAAGAAATAACATCATCAATTCTTAAAATCATAATCGAGACATCTGTAGAAGAATCAATCGCCTGAGTTTTTATTTTCAACGGCTCAATTATTCCCGCATCAAGTGCGTTCTCAACTCTGTTCGTGAAAAGATTCAAACCGACATACTTTTCCCCTGCATCATGTCTAGATTTTAACTCTGTCAAAACATCGATTGGGTCCATCCCTGCGTTCTCCGCAAGTGTTATCGGTATAACTTCCAATGCTGAAGCAAACTCCTCTACAGCCAACTGTTCCCTTCCCGAAAGTCCTTGTGAAAACTCTCTAAGTCTCCTCGCTAGCTCAATCTCAATCGCTCCCCCTCCAGGAACAACCAAACCCGATTTTAAAGCGCAAGCGACATCACCAAGACTATCTGTAATAGCTCGCTTTATCTCGTCAATAACATGC
>JAHJRR010000114.1 GCA_018830685.1 Nanobdellota archaeon | reverse complement strand
ATTTTGCAGATATGGATGATTTAATTGAGAGCACCAAAAAAATTGGAATGATAAAATTTGGTTTTGACTCGTCGAAGATTCTTAAGAAAAGTATGGTTCTTGAAAAGATGAAAACGCAGACTCATTTAGGGAATTGGTTTTAAGGGAAATGAATATGGCGAGCGAAGCTCGGCAATTGATGTAAGAGTTAACTGCAAACCATCACAGAGTTTGTGACAGATTAATTTATTGAAATAAAGACTCGAGAACAACAATCATTAAAAAGTAATTTATTTTTTAATGAAGATGACATTAGCCCAATCCCATATTTATTATGGAGAGAAATGCAAGGGGATGGTAACTGCACGTTTCTCTGTGCATGGTAAGAAAGTGATTGGATATTTTGATGATGGAGATATCAGTTCCTTTACTATTGAATATGAACTTTCTAGAGAACCAGTAACTGGAGAATATTTTATGAAAGAAGAAACTAGAGATTCTTTATCTGGAAGAAGTGTAGACCGAATTGAATTGCACAGCTCTGATAAAAATGAAGCTATGTCAGGAATGATAAAAGAGATTGTTGAACCATATAAAGATAAGGGTCCTGGCTCTTGGCCAGTTAGTATAAGAAAATTGAAAAAAGGATTAGAAGAAGCGTTATTGACTGATAATTCTAAATAGACGTGAGGTTACTTGCTCGCTACGCTCACAAATTTTCCGAGAGATAAACGCAAACCTGCAAGTTAAACTGGACTATATGATTTTACCTAATTAATTGTTTCTCGTTTGCGAGCAACTTGTTGCGAAGGTAACTTGGAATCTGCTTCCTTGATAGATGGTGTAACCTTGCCTCATACAAGTAAAATATATAAACAACTCTCTCGTTTTTCTCCCATGGCTAAAGAGGGTGATTATAAGATTTCTGATATCTATCAGGGAGGATATTCTAGTTTGAGTCCGCCTGCGGGCTGGACGAAGGATAATTATATCAGAGCGGGGGACCTTGGTATGACTACAGACCCTCGAAATGCAAATATTTTGCAAGAGGTTTCTTCTAAGCTTTCTGCAGGAATGAAGAATATTGAAGTTACTGCAATCCAGCCAGAGATTCTCGATGCAATTCCCCACCAGCATATGAAGGAAGTTAACAGACTTTCAAAACTTACAGGGATTGATGTTTCTATGCACGGACCTTTAATTGAGGCTTCGGGTGTGACGCAACAGGGTTTTAGTGAATCTGAGAGAGAGCTTGCAGAAAGGAAGATTGCTCACGCACTTATTAGAAGTAGGGATTTGAATCCAGACGGAAACATTCCAGTTACATTTCATTCAAGTTCGGGTCTTCCGGGTTCGCAGTTTTTACCTCCTTCGGAAAGGGAAAAAGCTAAAAGCGGTTATAGAAGGATGATTGCTGTGGAGAGAGAAAGTGGAAAGATGATTCCTTTGGAACCTGAGATTCAGTATTATCCAGATATGAAGGAACTTAAGCCAGAAATTAGGAAGATGATTGAAGAGAAAAGAATGCCTCGAAGTGAAATAAAAGAAGAGCATTATACTGAGATTCCTTTGGAGAAGGGAAAGAGTTATACTCCTGAGGAGAGATTGAAAATGGTTAATGGGTCCACATGGGACAATCAGATATCCCAGTTGTTTTTTAATAAAGAGCGGGCAGACGAAATTCTTGAAAAAAATCGACCATTGATACAGCATTTAATGCCCGATTTGAAATCAGGAAAGTTACAAAAAGAGGGTATTACTTCCCCCGAGCAGGCAGCGGCGTGGAAGCATTATCAGAATGCCGAGAAGTATCTTGAAGATGTTCATAAACAGATTAGTTCTCTTTTCAGCAAGGCGTATGAGTATTCTAACGATAGTCAGAAACAACTCTTGAAGGGTTTTTCGGAACAATTTAAGAAACAGGTTGATGGAAATAATGACCCTTATATTCAGGCTCAAGCAATGAACGATCTTATTCACCAGTTAGGGAATGTTTCTCCAGAAATGTACGTTCCTGTTGAGGAGTTTGCCGTCGAGAAATCGGGTCAAACGTACGGGAACGCTGCATTCAAAGCATATAAAGAATTCAAAGGGGAACATGTTCCAATGATGGTTATTGAGAATCCTCCTGCAGGAGGGGGCTTGAGCACAGGAGAGGACATAAAAAATATTGTCGTTGCATCAAGAAATTCTTTTGTTGATAATGCTATGAAGTCTAAAAAAGAGGGAGGTCTAGAAATGTCTGAAAAGGATGCTAAGAAACAAGCGGAGAAGTTGATTGGTGCAACGTGGGATGTTGGACACATTAACATGTTAAGGAGCCAAGGATATTCTTCAGAAGACATTGTTGCGGAAACAGAAAAGGTTGCACCTTATGTGAAACATGTTCACCTTTCAGATAATTTCGGTATGGAACACACCGAACTGCCTATGGGAATGGGAAATGTTCCGTTGAAAGAAATGATGGAAAAGTTAGGTAAGCAAGGCTTTGAGGCTAAGAAAGTTATTGAGGCGGCACACTGGTGGCAACACATGAAATCATCACCTTTCCAAGAGAGTCTTGAGGGAATT
>JAHJRR010000113.1 GCA_018830685.1 Nanobdellota archaeon | reverse complement strand
TAATTCTTTGGAGGTTGCAAAATACAATTAAGAATTATGTTTTTAAGAGATTCTTGAAATGGTTAGAGTATCAATTTTATCCTAAGATGATAAAAGAACTAATGGCTCCGCCATAGTTCTTTATAAGTATCGGAGATACTGGATTAGCAAAAACCTTTAAAGCTTTTACAGCCAAAAGAATTTCATGCAAGATGAAGAAGATATTAACCCATGCAACTGGGACTATTGGAACAATAGATTAGTCAAAAATACAATAGGGATGCTACACTACGATTTAACAAATTGCTATGATTCTCTGTCTCAAAAAGCAAAAAGCAATATACTTGAAGTCCACAAGCATCTGCGTCAGTGCAAAAAATGTAATGAAAGTCTGACAACAATCCTAAAAGATATTGCCACTGACGAAACCATTGCAGAAGAAGCAGAGGTTCAACAAGTTCCTCCAGAAGCATTTAAGAGACTAAAATTAAACAGAAAATTTCTTGATTCAAAAATAGTTTAATAAAAAACATATCCAGCTAAAAGTTCTTCAACCTACAATGTAATGCCAAATCTAATTCTTCTTCCTCGCCATCTTCTTCATCTCCTCAATCTCCACATCAGATATCGAAGCGCCCTTAAACTTCAAAGCATAAAGAAGCGCATCAAGAACCAAAGCCCCCTTCAATCTCACAAGACCCTTCTTATATCCAATATACGCCAATTCTGGCGAACGAATAATTTGAAAATCTTTGAATGCATCAACATTTTTCTTCTGAACACTAATATTGATGTGAAACTTTTTCCCTAGAAACTTACGCAAATTATCAGGCTTCTCAACGAGCATTCTTGTCGTCCTCTCGTCAATCACAATAAGACTCTCTACTCCTCTCTCTCTAAGAATAGCACTCAAGGCAAGACACGATGCTTCGCCCAGATCCATTATATGAACATCCTTTCCATTTCCCTTAAAAAGTGTATTCGCAAAATCAAGCATCTCATTAGTTCTTTTAGAAATTTCATCATCACTAACGCCAACAGAATCAGGCAACTCAATAATCTTGCTGTCAAGAAGCCTCTTCGCCCTCAAAGCTTCAAGTTCAAATCGCTTTATCTTCAAGGGACGATCAATAATTTCTCCCTTAACGCCAGAAGTTATGAGAAACTTACCATTGAACTCTTTCTTCAACTCTGCAAGCAGACCCAACAAACCAGCCATAGAAAAACTAATCAAAGCCCCCGCATCAAATATGATTACCTTCTTAACAGATTGGGATAGAGAAGTTTTCATTTTTCATATTTTTTTAAAAGTTTATTTAAAGATTTTACTAATGAAGCCCTCCAATTCTTCTCTAATTGTGTCCTTATTAACTTGACCACTTCCTTATCTCTTAATAACAATTTCCTTTTTTCTAATTCCCTTATCTTATTAAGAATTGCAAAATCCTCTTTTTTTGGCATGGGATAATTTTTTCTTTCATAAGAAGTCAAGTTTACTCCATACAGTTTTTCTCTTAATTTAAGAATCATCTAAAGAATCCCTCCACAAGATTTATCCTAGATTTAACACTAACAGTTTTACTTTCAGGAACATCAGACTCATTCTTTTCACCAGCATAACTCGCAAGCTCGTAAAGACTCACTCCCAAAAGCTTCGCCGTCTTTTCCATAGAAATTCCATGATCATATATTCTCGACGCTTTATTGATACTCGCCTTCCGAAAAACTTCTTGAATCCTTTCTTTCAATTTCCCAGAAAGCTTTCCAATCACAATCCTTATTGCCTCAAGATGCTTCCTAAAAGTAGCTTCATCTTCCTCCTTCAAAGAACTAATAACGCCATCAATAGATTTTACATACGCCTCATGAAAAATCTTCCACCCTTGCAAATCTTGATAATCCTTCCTCTCAAGAATCTTGCTCAAGGAATAAATGATTACAGCAACAGCAATGTTATCGGGGTCCTGTGTAAGCGAAGCAGTATTAGTCGTATGATTACTCAACTCACGAATCTTCGCCGCGTCACCTCGAGACATAGCCTCTTTAGTTTCCTCAAAAATTCTAAGAATATTTTC
>JAHJRR010000112.1 GCA_018830685.1 Nanobdellota archaeon | reverse complement strand
TTTCCATGAGGGGTGCAGTTAGATTATTTTTCATAATCGCTCCTTTGATTATTATCGTTTCATCATACTTATTAGTAAGATTTTCAGAGTACGCCATGAATGCGAAGAGTTCTACATCTAAACTGTTTTTAGGAATCTCCTTCATAATTGCTCTCCTATTAATTATGGGAACTTTTGCCTCACAAGCGACGATGACCGTACAAGAAGCTAAAGCGACAGTCCCTTCAATTTACACACAGCAGTGGCAGAGGGCCATGGGTTGGGTGAGAGACAATACTCCCGTTGAATCTATCTTTGTGCATTGGTGGGATTATGGATATTGGGTTCAGACTTTGGGAGAGAGGCCGACTCTGACCGACGGAGGGCACCCTAGTTTTGCGTTTACTTACGAAAGCGCAAGATATATCTTGACAACTTCTCAGCCGGAGACTGCGTTGAGTATGATGAAAAGCCTTAACATTTCATACTTGCTTATAGATTCAACAGATGCGGGAAAATATCCTGCGTATAGCAAGATTGGAAGCGATGAAAATTGGGATAGATTCAGCTCCATACCAATGATGACTCTAGATGGTAGTCAAACTTTTGAAACTGAAGGGAAGAAAACAATCATTTATAGAGGAGCATCTGGAGTAGATGATGACCTCATTTACAATTCCAAGGACGGAGAGATATTCCTTCCGGGGGCAAGTTACAATGATGCTGGGAACCCTAATTATAATGCCTTACTCATAGGCATAGTACTTGAATCTTCAAGGACAGAAAAGGATTTATCCTTTGCACAACCCGATGCAGTCTTTTACTATAATGGAATTCAGTCTAAAATTCCAGTTAGGTACATTTATTATAATGGGGAGATACTTGACTTCAAATCTGGAATCGATTCAATAGTATATGTGTTCCCTTCAGTGGCTTTAAGCCCTACAGGGGGTCTTCAGGTTGAAAACACGGGTGCGGCGATATATCTTTCTTCAAGAACCAAAGATACATTGTTTGCGCAGCTTTATCTAATGAATGATCCTTTTGAGAGGTATCCTACAATAAATCTTGTTCATCAAGAAGATGATATTCTAGTTCAGAGTCTTTCAGCACAAGGAGTAAACTCTGGAGAATTTATTTACTACCAGGGATTTAGGGGTCCAATAAAGATATGGGACACAAGAGAGATTCCAAAAGAAATTCTTTTGAGACCCGAATTCCTCGAGAGGGATAAATACAATGCAATTGGGCAAGGAGATATTCCTTTTGCACCTTTTGATGACTTGGATTTTAAAGTCTAGTCTTGAGTTACATAATCTTTAAAATAGAAGATTTTCTAGAAAATGTATGAGAATTGCATTTGTTAATGATACTTTTCTCGAAGGTCGGGGAGTAGATACAGTCATATATGAGGTTGCTAGACGCTTGGGGAAAAAACATGAAGTTTTTGTAATAGCCTCTGAATTCGATTTCCCAGAAGAAAATTTTCGGATTATAAAAATAAACGGAAGAAAATTGTTAACAGGAAGCAACATTAAAGATTCTTTTTCTTATATTCCCAATATTCTTAGGTTTAGGCGAGAAGTTCTAAGACTGCAAAAACTTTATCGATTTGATATTATGAGCGTTCAGCATTCTTCATTGAATCCTGCATTTAGAGGGCTTCCAGCAATCGTTACTTGGAACGGAAGTCCGTTGTCGGGAAATAAAATAAGAACTTTTTTCAACAAATTTGTTTTGGGGGGACTTAAAAGAAACAAAGTTTCTGTAACAATTTCAGAATTTCTTAAAAAAAATTTGGCGGAATCTGTTCCAACAGAAAAGATTAAAGTAATTTATCTTGGGGCAAGCGAAGAATTTAAGCCAACTCGCAAAGACAAAGAATATATATTTTTTGTTGGAAGGCTTGAAGAACACAAGGGAATTCAAGAGTTGGTCAAATTAAGCAAGGAATTGGATTTCCCAGTTTATATCGCCGGGTCTGGACCCTTGGAAAATCAACTTAGGGATTATGCAAAAAAAATCAGTGCGGATAAAGTTAATTTTTTGGGAAGAATCTCTAGAGAAGACCTCGTGAAACATTATCAAGCATGTTCATTTTTTGTTTCGGGCTCAAAATGGGAAGGCTTTGGATTAATATTTGTTGAGGCCGCGATGTGTGCTAAACCGTCAATTGGGTACTCTAAAGGTTCAATACCTGAAGTAATCTCCGACGGAGAATCCGGGTTTATTGTTGATGATTATGGGGAATTCAGGGAGAAAGCAGAAATGTTGATAAAGAATAAAAAACTTAGAAAATCTATGGGAAAGAAGGCACTTAGCTTCAGCAAAAATTTCAATTGGGACAAAACGGTTGAAGAATATGAAAATTTGTTTTGTATGGTGCAAAATGGTTAAGCACAAAAAAGTGAAAAATCCGTTGGTTTCTGTAAATATTCCTACATTTAATTCTGAAAAAACCTTAGCGGAAACTCTAGAAGCAATTAAAAATCAGACATACAAAAATGTAGAAATCCTCGTTGTTGATAGTTATAGCAAAGACAGGACTCTTAAGATTGCGAAGAAGCACGAATGCAAGATAGTAATGTGTAAAGGAGGTCTTCTTGAAGCAAGAATAATGGGGGCAAAAGAAAGTAAAGGCGAGTATGTGTTGTTCCTTGATTCTGACCAGATACTCGAACCGGAAACAATCGAGAGGTGTGTTGAGGCGATGAAGGACAAAGATTGTCTCTGGCTATATGAAAGGGCTTACAATAGGAATAAATGGCTACCCTCATTGTACGACGCAGATAGAATTCTTGTCCAGGAATATATGAAAGAGGGTAAAGACTTGTCTGTCGTTCTCCCAAGATTTTTTAAAAGGGATTTATTGATAAAAGTATTCAAAAAGATTCCGAAAGATGCAATTCCATTATGCAGTGCTCAAGACCACATTATAACCACTTATGAAATTAAGAAACTAACTAATAAGATTGGATTTGTTGGAAGTAAAGAAAAACCAGGAGTGCAACATATGGAACCGGATAATATTATTAAGTTGATTAAAAAACAGTATAGATGGGGTAAGGTTACGAGGGAATTTCACAAGACGGGATTTTACTCTGAATTAATAAGTATGAAACATAAATATAGAAACTTTGACGAAAGAAATGCCTCTTTGAGTATGAAGAGTTTTATTTTAAGAACTTTAAGAGGTATTCCTTATTTTGCAGGATTTTGGTTTGGTTAAAATGGTGAAGAGGCTCAAAAGAAGTAAGGGTAAAAATTAAAAAGGAGTAAAATGAATATTTTTATATGTCAATGAGGAGAAAAAATGGATGAAATAATTAGAAGATTGAAAAGATTTAGTTTTGAAAAGTTGTTTAGGATGGTAAGAACAATACTAAGTAAAGAAAAGAGTATTCCAATAAGGGGCAGACAAGAAACAATTGACAATTTCCACAAATTATTTTTTCAGGATAAATGTGACCGGTTTAAATGGTTCGGAGTAGATATCATAAAATATCCAACTGATTTAATAACCTATCAAGAAATAATCTACGAAACCAAACCAGATCTAATAATTGAATGCGGGACAAATCAGGGAGGTAGTGCTTTATTTTTTGCTCATCTTTTTGATTTAATTGGCAAGGGAGAAATTGTTACTATAGACATCTATAACAAAAAGGGTCCGAAGCATAAAAGGATAAATTATCTAAACGGAAAATCTACCTCAAGAGAAATTCTGGAAAAAGTTAAAAGCTTTTTGGGAAAGGGAAAGAGGGTTATGGTAGTGCTTGACTCTGACCACGATAAAAATAATGTGTTAAATGAATTAAAAGCGTATAATAATATGGTAAGTGAGGGATGTTATCTAATTGTGGAAGATTCAAATATGAATGGGCACCCAGTTCATAAAAATTTTGGGGCGGGACCCATGGAAGCTATTGAAGAGTTTATGAAAAACAATAATTATTTTGAGATAGATAAAACTAGAGAAAGATTGTTATTGACTGCAAATCCGCGAGTATTTCTGAAGAAGATAAAATCAAAGAATTAACTAATAAGAGAAAAAAGCCTTCGATCTTAGAGTTCACAACTTTTATAAACATCCCATCTATTTTTTAAAAATGAGAAAATCTTCATTAACAATAGAACTCTTGCACCCTCCGCATCCAGAATCAATAGAAGATAGACTTGATGCTCCGCTTGGACTCTTGTACATTGCGGCAAATTTGCGAAAATATGGGCATGAGGTGCGAATAAACGATCTTTCAGGTATTCCTCAGAGTGAATGGGAAATCGGAATGGCAGATATTTATGGAACTACTATGTATGCCCCCACAATGGCAATCTCGGAACAAATTGCTCATATGTGTAAGGAGATAAATCCAGCAGCCAAGGTCGTTGCGGGAGGAGCACATCCTACAGCGATTCCTGGTGAAATATCTCCTGTTTTTGATATTGTCGGAGTTGGAGAAGGAGAAGAAATAATGGTGGACATAGCGAGAGACTATCCTGACAATCAGAGAGTGTACAGAAAGCCTCTTGGACAAGATTTGGACACATATCCCAATCCTGCATATGACTTAGTAGACCCACTTAGTTATAAAAGAACTCTTGGGGGAGAATTGGCATTGACTATTTTAACTTCAAGAGGATGCCCTTATCGGTGCTCCTTTTGTGGTTTGGCAGACCATCATAAAACCGTGAAAAAAAGATCGCCTGAAAACGTAGCAGAAGAAATAGAATTTCTTGAGGAAAGATATGGCATAACCAAATTCATTTTCCAAGATGATATTTTCACAGTGAATAAAAAAAGATTGGGCAGGATGTTGGATTTAATTCGACCGCTAGAGATTGGATTCAAGGCTCATGGAAGGTCTGGAAACGATACTGAAGAAGACTACCTCAGACTAAGGGATGCAGGATGTGAAATTATTGCATGGGGAATTGAAAGTGGTTCTCAAAAGATGTTGGATTTAATGAATAAACAGACTACTGTTAAAAAAAATGAAGAAGTTATTCAATGGGCAAAAGATGCTGGATTGATTTCTCGTGCTTTCTTTGTACTTGGATTTCCTGGAGAAGACCAACAAACCTTAGAAGAAACTATGCGCTTTATAGAGAGAACGGATCCTGACCAATATTTTGTGAGTAATTTTGTTCCCTATCCTGGAACAGATGTTTGGAACAATCCGGAGAAATATGGTGTAACAAGAATTCATACTGATTTTGAAGAATATTATCAAGTAAATGGGAATGGATTTGGTTCTAGGAATATAGAGACTGAAAATCTTTCTAGGGAGGAATTTGAAAAGATAGAAAGAGAATTTAGGGGTTGGATTAACCAAAGGCAGCAAAGAGGAGCAGTACAAGAATATGAAAGTGAACTTGAAAAAAAGAGATTAGTTTTAAAGGAAAAAGCAGCATGAAGAAAAATAAAGAAAGAAAAGTTGCGATGATTATTCCAACCTACAATCAGATTAAACTTTTAGAAAAATGCATCAACTCCTTAAAAAAAACAACTTCTTACAAAAATTATAAAATTTATGTTGTGGACGATTCTGGAGAAGGGAAGATTGGAAAAGAGATAAAAAGAAAATTTAAGGATGTAGAAGTTGTGATAAATAAGAAAAATCTGGGATGTAGTAAAACAATGAATGTCGGAGTAAAAACCGCGAAAGAAGAGTATAATCCAGATTACTTCTTGATTTTGAACGATGACACTGAAGTTTTTCAGAAAGATTGGTTGAAAAATCTAATTGTCTTGTCGGAAAAAGACAAAGAGATAGGAATTATGGGTTGCAAACTTGTTTATTCTGATAGGAGAATGCAAAATGCAGGAGGGTTTTTGGAGAAATGGAAAATATCCAAGTTATCAAAAATAGGGAAAGATGACCTCCTTGATGTTGATCACATAATGGGTGCTTTCATGCTTATTAAAAAAGAAGTCGTCAGGAAAATTGGGGGATTTGATGAAGATTTCTCTCCATACTTACTAGAAGATACTGATTACTGTTTAAGAGCGAAAGAAAAAGGA
>JAHJRR010000111.1 GCA_018830685.1 Nanobdellota archaeon | reverse complement strand
TGACGAGGGAATTATCAAAGTGATTATGACTGGTTCTGCTACTGACGATGCAAGTTGGCAACAACATGTTAGAAATAAAAAGAGAAGAACAAAAATCGGTGACAGATTTAAGGATCCTGAAGATGAATTGAAATTAGTCATTGTTAGAGATATGTGGCTTACTGGATTTGATGCTCCAAGTTTGCATACTATGTATATTGATAAACCAATGCAAGGGCATAATTTAATGCAAGCTATTGCAAGAGCAAATAGAAAATACAAAGATAAGGAAGCTGGGTTGATAGTAGATTATTTAGGATTAGGAACAGAACTGAAGAAAGCATTAACTCAATACACTGAAAGTGGTGGAAAAGGAACACCTGTTTTTGAACAAAAAGATGCAATTAGAAAAATGCAAGAAAAGTATGATGTTGTCAAAGAAATGTTTCATGGATTTAATTATAAGGTGTTCTTCAAAATAGAACCAAAAGAAAGAGTAAAATTAATTCCTCAAGCAATTGAGCATATACTAAAAGAGAAAGGAAAGAAAGAGAGATTTGCAAGGGAGACAGGATTGTTAGTAAAAGCGTTTTCTTTATCTGTGCCAAGTGATGAGGCAATGAAAATTAAAGAAGAGGTTGGATTTTTTCAGTCTATAAAAGCAGCCATTGTAAAAACTACATCTACGAAGGCTAAGTTTGGAGAGGAGTTTGATTCAGCTATAAAACAGATAATTTCAAAGGCAGTTATTTCTGATAGGATAATTGATTTATTTGAAGCTGCTGGAATTGAAAAACCTAATATCTCTGTTTTGTCTGAGAAATTTTTATTAGAAGTTAAGGACATGAAAGAAAAGAATCTTGCATTTGAGGCTTTAAAGAAATTATTAAATGATGAAATTAGATTAAGAATGGGAAAAAATATTGTTACTTCTAAGTCTTTTATGGAAATGCTAGAGAAGACGATAAAGAAATATACAAATAGAAGTATTGATGCAGTCGAGGCTATTGATGAGTTAATAAGAGTTGCAAGGAAAATAAAAGAAGATCAAGAAAAAGGAGAAGAGCTTAATCTCAGTGAGGATGAAAAAGCATTTTACGATGCTCTTGCTAGCAATGAGAGTGCTGTTGAGGTTTTAGGGAATGATACCCTAAGAAAATTAGCTTTGGAGATTGTTAATTTAGTTAAGAGTAGCGTGAAAGTGGATTGGACTGTTAGGGAAAGTGTACAAGCAGGATTAAAACTTAAAGTGAAATTAGTATTAAAGAGGTATGGATATCCTCCGGATGAACAAGAGAGTGCAACAGATTTAGTATTAGCTCAGGCACAAGTTGTGGCTAAAGACTGGGCCGAGAAGAAATATTAATGAAACTCAGGCAATCTTTCCTTCAAACTAAAATAATTTCCATTTCCTATGATTATGTGATCGAGGAGATTTATGTTTAAATCTTTTCCAATAGTATTGATTTTTCTTGTTACTTCTACATCTTCATCTGAAGGCTTAGGATCACCAGATGGATGATTATGAATAAGAATTATCTTTGCTGCAGAATTTTTTAATGCTTCTTTGAAAATTTCCCTAGGTTCAATAATTGCTGCATCTAATGTGCCTTTATAGATGAATTGTTCTTTGATTACATTATTTTTACTATTTAGCATTAAAACATAAAATTCTTCCTGCTTTTTGTCTTTTAATCTATCATGAAATAAATCAAAGACATCTTTAGAGTGAGAAATCTTTTTGATTGGGTTTTTTGATTGAGAGTAACGTTTGCCTAATTCTGCCATAGCTAAGAGTTGCATAGCTTTTGATGGGCCAATGCCTTTTATTTTTTGCAGTTCTGTTAGAGAACAGTCGAATAAGTTCTTTAGTCCATATTCTTTGATTAAACGATTGGACATATCAATAACATTTTCACTTGGAGAGCCTGTTCTTAGAATTATAGCGAAGAGTTCTGAATCACTAAGAGCTTCTGGGCCATGTTTAAGAAACCTTTCTCTTGGCCTGTTTTGTTCTGGGAGATCTTTTATTTTCATAGATTTGTTAGGGAAAACAGATTTTTATAAATATCTCTCACTATAAAGATTTCAAAACGATATCTTTAAATATGACCTATCTTTATTTATATTATTAAAGTCCCCGGTATGGCTCTTCGGAGTAATGCCGGGCTTCCTATTCTCTTCATAAGATTTATAATGATTATTATTAATGAATTTATATGAAAAAAGCAATAGTTTTTGTTGATGCTAATAATTGGTATCACAATGTAAAGAAATTCTTTAGGCCAGGAGAAATATCAATAAAGAAAATATCTGATTTAATCAGTAATAATCTTAAGTTTGATTTAATGGAAATTAGATGGTATGCTTCTATTCCCGATATTGCAGATGGGGAGGAGGTTTATTATGAACACATGCGTTTTCTTTCTGACCTAGAAAAAGAAGGAATAAAAGTAATTACTAGAAAGCTCCAAAGATTATCCAACAAAGAGATTATAAAAAAGAAAAGAGAAACAATTGATTCCTTAGATTTGTGTGATAATTGTAAACCATTAATTGAAGCTAGTTTTTTAGATCTTGCAGATATTAACAGAAAAGAAAAAGGAATAGATGTTTGGATTGCAATTGATATGGTTAGAAAATCAATTGTTGAAAAAGAATGTGATATCTGCATATTAATTTCTGGAGATACTGATTTTGTTCCAGCAGTTAAATTAATCAAGAAAGCAGGGAAAAATGTTTTAAGTGCATTTGTTCCATTTGGATATTCTACTGAATTAAGAAATAGTACAGAATATTTTATAATTAGAAAAGATACTTTAACAAAGTGTTTTAGAGATTACAAAGGTAAGAAAAAACAGAAAATTAATTAAACTCCGACGATTTATGTTCATTAACAATTATAAAAAGAGGAAAAAGCAAGAAAATACTTGAAGTTTCCAACATTGCCTAGAGGGCAAATCCCGCGCGGGGCATTGAACAAAAATCCATGCCCATGTTGGGCATTTCCCAAAAAATCGCAAATGACCACCCCCGGCAGGGGCGTGTTTCGTTTTTGCTACAATTTTAGAACTTAAATTGTATCCAGCGTATCCACTTCTGAAAGAAATGTTGGAGAAGGGAGAATTTCCAAAATATATTATAAACTTTTAATTAAAACTCAACTTCCTCTTCTATTATTAATTTTTTTCCAGTTGAATCTTTAAAAATACCTTCAACCCCTAATTTAGATAC
>JAHJRR010000009.1 GCA_018830685.1 Nanobdellota archaeon | reverse complement strand
CTGTAAAACACTTTCTTGATTAGATAAAAACATTTTTAAACAAAATAAACTTTAATTTAACATGGATAAAAAAAGAGGAGATTTTCTTTTGAGAGATAAAAAAGGTCAAGGTCTGAGTACGAATGCAATTATTTTAATAATCCTTGGAATAGTTGTGTTGGTCGTGCTTATATTTGGATTTACGATTGGTTGGGGGAAACTGCTGCCCTTTGTTCAGTCGAATAATGTTCAGAATATTGTGACTTCTTGTGATACTGCGTGTGTGACTGGTGCACAGTATGATTATTGTTCAACTATGAGGTCTGTTAGCGATGGTGTAAACAAAAAGTTTGATGCTAACTGCAATCAGCTTTCAATTTGGACTAACTCTACCAATTATGGTGTTTTGACTTGTCCTGCATTGAGTAGCAAGTGTCCTCAAGTCGCCCCTTAGTTTTTCTTTTTCCAAATTTATTTAAATTGTGAATTCTTATTTTTATCATGGCTGGCGATTATGGTTTTTCAGAGAAAAGGAATAAAGGAAAGAATAAGATGAAAGAAAAGAAGAAACATCCTTACAAAAAAGGCGGAAAGAATCGGTTGAAGATTTTCAAGAAGAAGGAAAAATAGTTTGTTTTTGTCCCGTCCTACTCCCGACTTCGCACGCGAGATTAGTTCACATTTTATCGCTACCACGAAGTCGCTCGCCCACCCAAAGTCTGAAGGAAGTATACGCGCCTTCGGCGCGATTGGTGTTAATGAGAACAAAGTAAAAATCACGCGGATAAAATTATTTTCGGAAGTTTTTAGTTAACAAAACTTTGAAAGCCAGGCGCAGCGAGCGAGCATTTCAAATATTTTATAAATTGAGTTCTTCTGTTAGTGTTATGTTTGAAATAATATTCTTGTTTGTTCTGGCTTTAATCTGGATTATCTTTGCCGTCGTGCAAGATTTGAGAAGCAGAGAAATAGCGAACTGGTTGAATTTTAGTCTTATTCTTTTTGCTATTGGGTTTAGGTTTTTCTTTTCTCTTTTCTCTGACGCTGGTTTCGGATTTTTATATCAAGGTCTAATTGGACTTGGAATATTTTTTGTCTTGGGCCATTTAATGTATTATGCAAGATTTTTTGCTGGCGGTGACGCGAAACTCATGATTGCGCTCGGTGCGATTCTGCCCCTTACCAACAATTTATCAATCAATTGGAAAATTTTCGTAGTGTTTTTTTTAGCATTCTTTTTTGTCGGCGCGGCTTACATAATTATTGCGAGCGTGGTTTTGAGCATCAAAAATTTTGAAGCTTTCAAGAAAGAGTTTAGACACCAGATTGCCAAGAGAAGAAAGATAGTTTACTCTGCTCTTTTAATTGGGATTTTGTTGATGGTCCTTGGTTTTTTCTCTGGCCTTTTATTCTTCTTGGGAGCTTTGATTTTCCTTTTGACTTATGTTTATTTCTACACAAAGGCTGTTGACGAATCGTGCATGGTTCGAAAGATTAATGTTTCAAAACTTACAGAAGGTGATTGGCTGTATAAATCTGTTAAAGTTGGAAACAAAAAAGTTCTGGCGAGTTGGGATGGTTTAACTTTGGATGAGATAAACTTGATTAGGAAGAAACACAAAGAAGTGGAAATAAGGCAGGGAATCCAGTTCACTCCAGTATTCTTGATTGGTTTTTTAATATTAGGTTATTTGTTGTGGAGCGGGAGAATTGAAAGTTTATTGAGCTTTTTTGGGATTTAAGGAATTCTTTTTGGAAGCCAAGTATTTTTTTCAGTGAGTTTTTTCATGCGCGGCTTTTTTGGCTCAGGTATTTCTTCTTCAATTTTTCTCTCTTCTTTATGTTCTTCTAAAATCTTTTGGAGTTCTTCGAGCTCTTCAGGAGTTGCAGGATGTTTTTCTGATTCTGGAGAAAGGATTTCGTCGTTCTCATAAGTGGGAATTATGTTTATGATTTGGTGTCCAAAGAGGCTGCTGTTTTCTATTGCGATGCCTTTTGGTTGAAGTGCTTTTTCTATTCTTCCAGAAATTGTTTTTATGAATTCTTTTATTTTTCCTTCCGGTTCATTACTATAATCGAGAGTGTGTTCTCTTGGAATTATAATCACGTGGCCTTTTGAAACAGGATTTATTTCAAGCACTGCCAATGCTTCAGGGATCTCTGCTATTTTATGGGAATTTATTTTTCCGGAAACGATTGAACAAAATATGCATTGAGAGTTTCCAGAAACATCAAGATTATTTTTATTTAGAAATTCTTCAAGGCCTTCGGAGTCCATGGATTCAATCTGACTTATCGCGAATTCACTTTTGTCTTCAGGGAAATTCTTTTCAACGTTTTCTATCAGTTGACTTTTTATTGCTTCTGCTTGTTCAGGTGTTAACATAAAATAATGCCGAGATAAGAATTAATAAAAGTTTGCTTAGCTTATTTGATTGCTCTACCGTATCTTCCTATTTCAAGAGGGTTGTAAGTATTACCACAATCAGTAACTATTCTTACACCTTTTAGTCCTTCATCAGATGGGGAATGAAATATTGATCCTGATTAGAGATATGGTAAACCCTAAGAACTACTTCTAATCCGCTTTTATGCCCAGCGATAGAAGAAAGTACTGGTTCAACCACATCACCGTGTTTAATGTTCTGAACTTTCATTGTTCTCATACCGTAGACTTTACCATCTCGCTTTTTTTTATCTCCGCCAATTTTCCTTTTCTTACTTCTGCCAATCATTATTTCAAGAAACTTTAGAAGTATTTAAGAATTTATTTGATCCAAAATATACTTAATAAAATGGAATTTATCCAAAGGCTTTTCTCATATCTATGGTTTCGGAGGAACCAACGCCATCTATAGTTTTTAGTTTGTTTTCGAACTCTTCAAACTCTTTGTCCTCTGGCCAGCCGAATGTGATTATTAGTGCCTTCAGACCAAAAGCGATGTCTTCAGTTTCAAAACTTGGATTCTTCCCATCGTTGGCTTCCAGCATACTTGCCACTTTTTCCTTGAGAACTTCAATGTCTTCTTCTGCTGATGAAGGCATTATCTTAATTTTTACAGCCATTACTCCCATAGTAAAAACCTCCAGCGGGTTTTCACGAATCCAGCTACCATGAATAAGAGATTGAGATAAGAGTTTATAAGTTTTTGTCTGGAGAAATTAATTTCCTGCTCTTCGATAAGAGTTTTGTTCGGGTGTATCTTCTTCTTTTTGCTGTCTTCTTTTTCCAGAGAATCCTTGACATGCGGCCATCATGCCCCCAATACCCATGCCCGCTTCATATTTAACCGAAGGGGAGCCGTTCTTCTCCTGCGATTTCTTCTCTCGGTAATATTCTCCGGATGTTTTACGTCTTCCAGATGTTCTGTTATCTCCCATGTCAATCCGATTAGATTTGCCTTTTTATTGATTTCTATTCTCTAATATAACTGTTTTTTCAAATTTCTTTTCTTTCACAACAATACTTAAAAACAATGCATTTTTTCTCCAAGCATGGTTGGGAATTATGAAAGGATTGTGAATAAGATTGCGGAATCTTCAGGGAATACTGTTGCTAATATTGAGGAAAAGATTGAAGAGAAAAAGTTGAAACTTTCCGGATTTATCAGCAAGGAAGGCGCTGCGCAAATCGTCGCTGCTGAGCTTGGAATTTCTTTTGAGAATGAGAAACTGAAGATTGATGAATTACTTCCCGGAATGAGAAAAGTTAATGTTGTCGGAAAGATAATTAATCTTTTTCCAGTGAGATCTTTTAAGACGAAAAAGGGTGAGGAGTCGAAGGTTGTTAATTTTTGGATAGCTGATGATTCTTCAAATATGAAAGTTGTTTTGTGGGACACGAACCATATTTCGCTTATTGAGAAAGGAGAAATTGCTGAAGGTAGCGTTGTTGAGATTAATAATGGGATGATGCGGGATTCTGAATTGCATTTGGGAAATTTTTCTGAGATAAAGCTTAGCAGCGAGGTTTTTGAAAATGTTAAGACTGAGAAAGTTTTCCGCGAAAAAAATATTTCTGAGTTGGTTAAGGGAGAGAGCGCGAGCGTTCGTGCGTTTGTTGTTCAGGTTTTCGAGCCGCGTTTTTTTAATGTTTGTTCTCAATGCGGAAAGAAGGTGGTAGAATCTGAAGGAGCATTTTCTTGTATGGAGCACGGTAAAGTTGCGCCAGAAAAGAGAAGCGTTTTGACTTTGGTGCTTGACGATGGGACGGAATCAACTCGCGCAGTTTTATTTCATGAGATGGTTCGAGGAATTGGCGTTACAGAATTTGAAAATCCAGAAAAACTCGCGTTTCAGAAACAATCTCTTCTTGGAAAGGAGATGACTTTTTCAGGAAATGTAAAGCAGAACGATTTTTTTAACAATCTAGAGATAGTTATTGACTCTGCGAAAGAAGTTGATTTGGATGCTGCGATAAAAGGGTTTGAGGAAAGAGGATAATCTAATTTTAAGTATACTCTCTAAGATATATCTAATAGTCGAATAATCTTTATAAACGATCCTTAGCTTAGATTTTCATGGCTATAAAGAGTGATGTTGAAAAGATAAAAGATGCTGTTTCTGAAGAACCTACTGATGAAGTTAAAGACGTTGGGGAAATTAAGAAGAGCGAGAATGAAGAACCTAAATTGACGGATCTTCCGGGTATAGGTCCCGCGGTTTCTGCGAAACTTGAAAATGCAGGGGTTTATGATATGATGAGTCTTGCTGTAATGACTCCGGCTATACTTTCTGATGCTGCTGGTGTTAGCGAGGCAGTTGCTCGAAAAGCAATTCAAGCTTCGAGAAATATTTTGAATTTGGGATTTGTTGATGGAACAGAGTACGCAAGGAAAAGGGAAAGTGTTAATTATATTACAACCGGAAGTAAAAATTTTAATGATCTTCTGGGGGGCAAAGGAGTGGAGAGCAGGTCGATAACTGAGGCTTTCGGTGCTTTCGGTTCGGGGAAAACACAGGTTGGACTGACGCTGGCTGTTAATGTTCAACTTCCAGTAGATAAGGGCGGTTCAAATGGTAAATGTGTTTTTATAGACACTGAGGGAACATTCAGGCCTTCGAGAGTTAAGCAAATTGCGGAGACGCTCGGCGCGAATCCTGAAAAAGTTCTTAAGAATATTTTTGTTGCTCGTGCATTTAATTCAGACCACCAGATTTTACTTTTAGATAAAGTTTCCGAAATGATAAGGAATGGAGAACCGATAAAGCTTCTGATAATTGATTCTTTGACTGCGCATTTTAGGGCAGAGTTTTCTGGAAGAGGTCAACTTGCGGACAGGCAGCAGAAACTTAACAGATACATTCACCATTTGATGAAAATTGCAGAGACGCATAACCTTGCAGTTTATGTTACAAATCAAGTTATGGCAAATCCTGCGCAGTTGTTCGGGGATCCGACGACGGCGATTGGAGGCCACATTGTCGGGCACGCTTCAACTTACAGAATTTATTTGAGAAGAAGCAAACAGGGAAGCAGAGTTGCGAAGCTTATTGACTCGCCGAACTTGCCAGATAATGAAATAATATTCTATGTGACTGAGGCGGGAGTCGTCGACGAGGCTTAAGATGACGAAAATAGTTTCTGAGCAAAGAGCTTATTTGTATGGAAGAACTATGGATAGATTGGGCGGAGAGGAAGAAGGTTCTTTAACAATTTATGTTAACCCAAAAATATTTGATGATGTAAGACTTTCTTCTCTTGAAGGATTTTTTGTTATACAGAAAGGAGATTTGAATGATTTCACTTCTCAATTTGTTATTAGGAGAGACTGGATGGCACAGATTCAAAGCAGATATGGGGGGAAGTTTGTCCCTTTCCCTGATTAGTAGTTTCTGTCTTCATTATGCCCTCACGGGGAACTAAACCTTGAAAACAACTGGAAACAAAGTAAATCTTAACAGATTTAGCATCGGCGGTTTTTTTCGATTTTCCTTCTCGATTAAAAATTATTTGTCCAACATCCTTAAGAAATGGCTTCCAGCCATTTATGCCCTCACGGGGAATTGAACCCCGAGCTTTTCCTTTTTGCTTTCACGGTTGCTAGAGGATTGGAGATTTTTGTCGCACGCTGGAGGTTCTCATCCGCAAGGAAATATTATATCCGTTTAACTATGAGGGCTTAGAATCTATCCATAATTATACCTTTAAATTTTTGTGTTTTTTCAGTTTAATGTTAAAAATTATTAAATAACAAAACTGCCCTGACGAATAAGGATATGGAATCTCATCTACTTTAATCATAATTTTTAAGGAGATTTATCCTATAAAACCCGTCGGTGTTTATACTAACAAAAATTAATTTCCAATTTGATTTGGATAAGCGGATTAAATTTTAATCACATAAATATTTTTTGCAGTATCTCCGAATGACTGAAGTCATTCCGGAGTAAAACCAAAAAAAAGATGAACTAACGAATTAATATTTTTTTATGATTGATGAAAGGTTGATATTCAGCAACAGGACTCTGAAAAAATTCATAAACAAAGCTTTAGGTTTATCGTATGAAAATCACGAAGTCACAGGATTTGAGCTTTTACATCCGCTTTTGTCGTCGGCGTCACACAATACTTATATTGAAACCGTCGGCAATAAAGCGGACACACTTTATTCGGACATAAAAGAATCCCCGACGAGGATGATAACAGATTCTTATTTGGATTATATTTCAAGATTATCACAAAAATTAGAACTTCATGAAAAAGAGGTGATACTTGCTTTTGATTATACCGACGAGGATTTTTACGGAGAAGTGAATGGTTTTGACATTCACGGCTGGACAAAAAAAGATGCCGTTACAGGAAAATTTAAATTCATAACATGCAGTATTGTTTCCGACGACATTCCTGAAAAAATCCCTTTAACTTCGTTGCCAATCAGAATAGGCCATTACAAAAGCGACGTAATTTTAAGATGTTTGTCGTCGGTGAAAGATTATATCGGAAAAGTAAAATTGATATTGTTCGACAGGGGTTTTTATGACAAAGATTTAATGTTCGAATTAAATAAGAATAATTTTCCTTATTTGATTTTCGTGCCAAAACACCAAGATAAAAAATCCATTCTTTATCCCTTGTCCGCCGGTGAAGAAGTTGCAATTTATAATGAATTTAAATTTCCTAAAAATTTTAGCAATTTTACCGACGAAAATATATTAGTTTTCTTAAAACAAATTTATGATAAAAAATCTGATAAAAATTATGACTGGGTTTTTGCGACGAATGTTGAATGGGTTTTATTGGAAAACCTCGTCGCTGTTTACAAAAAAAGATGGAGAATTGAGACGCAGTTTCGTGTTCACGACGAGGCGAGGATTAAATGCAAATCTAAAGATATGAAAATAAGATATTTTTTATTTGTCTTCGAGCAAATGCTCCAAACGATTTGGATTTGTTTTTACAAAGATGAAATTCCTTTCAAAAAATTTTTGATTGAAATGGAAAAATCCGGGTTCAATTGGACTGAGAAAAAGAGGTAACCAAAAGACACAAGGGGACTGGAGGTGAAATGTGCACACTTTTTCAGATAATTCATTTAGTTGGAACTTTGTGGTATCTCCGATGGCTCGGAGATACTG
>JAHJRR010000110.1 GCA_018830685.1 Nanobdellota archaeon | reverse complement strand
TTAATCAGAGAATGGATTCTAGGAAGAAGGAAGAGATTCAGTCTGTTTCTAGGGGTTTGGATTTGTTGGCGGGAGGAGAGAAGAAGGACTGGCCGTTGACTTGGATTTTTATTGACGAGGCGCACGAATTTTTGCCTTTGGGGGGTAAGACGGCCGCGACCGACGCTTTGATTCAGTTGCTTCGAGAGGGGAGGCAGCCAGGGATTTCTTTAGTTTTGGCGACGCAACAGCCGGGGCAGATTCATAAAGATGTTATGACTCAGGCAGATATTGTGATAAGTCATAGGGTTACATCCAAGCCAGATGTTGAAGCGTTGAATTATATTATGCAGTCGTATGTTCTTGAGAGTGTGAAGAAACAGATGGATGATTTGCCTTCAGAGAAAGGTTCTGCGATTATTTTAGATGATAATTCTGAGAGGATTTATCCTGCGAGAATTAGACCTCGCTTTACGTGGCACGGGGGCGAGGCGCCGACGGCGGTCCGGGCGGAGAAAGGGTTGTGATTGGAGAAAATAAAAAAGAAGAATGGATGATAAAATTTTTGAGGTAATTGATAAGACTAGTAGAAAAATTAGATTGACGAAAAGACAGTGGATGCATATAACAATTAAGCATACTGATTTATCAAATAAGGAGAAAGAGATAATAGATGCCTTGGAGAATCCAGATATAATCTTAGGTCATAGATTTGATGAAATGGCAGGAAATTATTATAAATATGATAAAATAGAGAAGGCATATCTAGTGGTCTCAGCAAAATATTTAAATGGAGAAGGTTTTGTGATAACATCCTTTTACACGAGGCACATTAAGAAAAAATGACAGAAAAAAAAATAGAACTAAATTATGACCCTGATTCAGATTTATTAGAAATCTTTATAGGCAGTCCTGTTCCAGCTTATTATGATGAGATAGGGGAGGACTTATTTGAAGGACATAACAAAGAGACAGGAGAATTAACCGGTTACAAAATATTTAATTTAAGCAAAAGGAAGAAAGAATGGATAAAGAGTATAAAGATTTCTCTTCCTGCTAATGTTATTATAAGTTAATGAGGAAAATAAAAAATACATTTCTCTCCGAGGGTTTACCCCGCAGCTCTGCTGCGATTGGATTGTTTATTGAATGATTTAGGAAAGAAAGGCGAGGCGCCGACGGCGATTGAGAAGAAGAGAGGGGATTTAGATGGAAAAGAAAAAAACTGTTAGACTCTATAGAGCCGAAGACAAACCAGGAATAGGAAAACCTGTTTCAGATTGGATGAAATCTCATCTTGATTGGCAGAGGAATAAGGATTCCTCAGGGCGTTGGTTTACTGACGATTTAACTGAAGTTCGTTGGTATATAAATAATGAATATCCTAACGGAAGAATTGTATCTATTGAAGTTCCTATTGAAGTTGCTGAGAAATACAGAGTTTTGAATATGAACGATAAGGGTAGCAAAGATTTTGCAGAGAATCCCAAGGCATTTAGTCGTCGTCCTGAAAAAGAATATTTTTTGCCGAAGGAAATTGCAGATAGAAAAAGAGAATATCAAGAAAAAACAAATCTTGAAAGTCGGATGACCTTAAAAGGATTATTTTTTATTTTAGGAATAGCGGGATTATTGACCTCAATATTCCTAAACTCAATTGTTATTACCGGTAACACAATTTTCAATCTAAGCCGAAACCGATTTTTCCCAACATCAATCTTTGTATTCATTTTTTCAGTGGCTATGTTGGCTTTAGCATCACGCGAAGGTCAAAACGAATTAGAAGAAAAAGTTAGTGAGATAAATTATGTAGAAACTTCAAAAGGTTCAAGATATGCTTATCTGCCGGGTGGTAAAACACAGAGATACAAAAAAGTCACGGGTGAAATGAATGAACCTCAGGATGCATTAGTCTTTATTCCAGATTATGAAACCGTTAAAAAAGCAGTACCAAAAGAATATTTAGAAAGAAACGTCTTAGGGAAAAATCGGATTCAATATCAAGAGACAATTTTAGATTATATTCAAAATAAAGGGAAAAAGGTCTATATCGTCGACGAAAAAGGCAAAATATTAAGAACGAATAAAGAGGTACAAGTGGCAGAGCAAGTTTATCTTTCATTCCTCGATAAAAAGAAAAATGAAGTCGATTTCTCAATACCCGTTTCCAAAGAACCGAAAGTAGATTATATGACCTTCGATACAAGGAGATTTGAAAAAAATGGGGAACAATTTACTGAAAGACATATTGGGCATGAAGTTAAAAAAATAGTTTACAAAAACGGACGGATGAAATCCAAATAAGGGATTACATTATCTGTTGTAGTGGTTATTTGAAAAGATATGGCTCACACTATCTCAAGGTGAGTGGATTTATTTACTTTAATTTTTCTATGCTACGAAGTTGCTCGAATTCTAAATTGAAGGATGAATTAACAATATGTTTTTAAGTTGTAAAATTATATACTTCTATAAAAAGAGAAAATGAAAAAACATTCCCGACGGGCGTTTTTGAAAAGTGTGGCAAGAGTGGGGGCAGGAACTTCTCTTTGGGCTGGTTTAGGGTATCTAACAGGCAAGACTTTTGATTATGCTGTTAAACCTACTGTAGATTCTGTTTTAGAAGTTTCGGATAAAATGAATGCCGTGTCAGATACTCTCTCTGCGTGGAATCCTTTTAAGTCTAAGACAAAAGAGAAGGAGCAAAAACCTGTTTCACGACGCGGATTTTTTAGCTCTCTGGCGAGGATGGCTTACAATAATCCGGTTTCTTCTGGAACAGTTGCGGGTGCAACATATGGTGCAGGAAAATATACTCTGACGGGAATTCCAAAATATTTATCCGATAAGAAGATTGCAATATTAAGGGATGATAACATAGATTATAGAGAAAGATTAGGAATATTGGAAGAATATAAAGAAAAACTTGAGAAAGGTCTTGGGGAAAGAGATGCAAAAGTTGAAGGACTTGAAAAGGAATTGCATGAAGTTCGGAGGGCTTTAAATGATTTGGGAGGAGAGGATTCTCAGAGGAAAACTTTTTTGATAATGGGAATTATGGGGTTAGTTATTTCGGTCGGCTTCAGTTCTAAAATGTTTACGGGAAATGCTATCTCTGATGTTGCCAACAATAATCTTTTTTCTCCGGTGATTGCAGGATTTATTATTTCTTTAGCTTTGATTTTCGCAGGAACTGGAAGAAAGTCTTAGAGAGAATTACAAAACCTTAAAATCAACTCTTATTCTACATTTGTAGGGTGCAATTTCCCCTGCACGTTTTGTTTGGATTATCTTAATCTTCTTTTTTGTTTTCTTTGCTTC
>JAHJRR010000109.1 GCA_018830685.1 Nanobdellota archaeon | reverse complement strand
CTAGGAGAGGTGATTCATAGGCCTCCTTTTGGATATACTTTCCAAGACAAAAAACTTGTTCCAGATCCAGAAAATTCAGAGAACTTAAAAGAAATATTCGAAATGTGGGCTGCAGGAGTAGAATATAAAGAAATATCCAAAAAGTTTGACCTTTCCTCATCCGCGCTATACCAAATAGTGAAGAATCAAACATACCTTGGGAAGATAAAATATAAGGGGCAACTTTACAAAGGGAAGCATCGCGCCCTGGTTTCAGAAGATCTATTTAATGCAGCAAATAAAATTGAAAAAAAGGTAGAAGATGAATAATGTTTCTTTGGAACTGAGGAACAAAATTTTTAAAAGGAATAACTATGCTTGTCAGAAATGTGGGTTCAGTGACCCAAATGGAAAAAATCTAGAAATTCATTATATCGATTCAAAAGTTTTAGGGGGAACGAAGGAGGAACGCAATGCCATAACTCTCTGCTCTATTTGTCACAAGCATGCACCAGACAACAAGTTAGGCCTTAATCAATTTGTCTCTGAGAAGATTGATGGCGAAATTCTCAATACTTTTAGAAAATCAGACTATTCAATTTCAAAGAAGACAAAACTTGGAATGATTAAGTCTTTTAAAAAAGGATTGCATATAACAAAAGCCCCGAGAGGGTATAAATTAGTCAACAAAAAACTAATCGTGAACGAGTCTAGCGCAAAAAATGTAAAAGACATCTTTGAAGAATTTCTCAACACGAACACTAGTCTAACTCAGATAGCCAAAAAACACAATCTAACAACCTCCGGGCTGAAAAAACTCCTTATGAACACAACATATCTAGGGAAAGTGAAATTTTCAAATGAAGAATCTCAAGGCGAACACATTTCAATAATAGATGAAAATCTATTTAAAAGTGTTCAAGAGAAATTGGGGCAAAAAACTAAACTCTAATCTTCCCTTCTTGCCAATCTCTAAGAATTTGCTTAGAAGTCCTTATTTCATCAACAAGATTTCCTTTCTTCAGATGATTAAGCTTTCTTCCTAGTTTCTCGATCAAATCATCTGAATCTCCTTCTGCAGGAATCTCATAATACCTTTCCAAAATTCCCGGATATTCTTTCATCAACTCAAACACAATCATTTCTGGATCCTTCGCCTTATACCATGTAACCGCGCCGATCTTAGAATGCTTCGCTAGCAACTTGTTTACAGAGCTCTTCCAATCCTCTGGAGGAACTATCCCTGGAGCATCAATTAAATAAACTCCTTCCAAGATTTTTATTTTCTGAATGCCTTTAGTATAACCTGCCTCACTAGAAGTTTTAGAAGATGCTCTTCCCGCAATCAAATTGATCACGGAGCTCTTTCCCACGTTTGGATATCCCAAAACGCCAATGTTTACCCTATCATTATCAATCTTCTTAGACTCCATCCTTATCAATTTCCTAAGAACCGCAGTCCCCTTTCTCTCTTTGGAAGAAAAAAACAACCCTGGTTTTAGCTGACTCACATCTTCCTCTTTCTTAATCTTGTTAATATCCACAAGATCCGATTTATTTATGAGATAAATCAAAACCTTTCCTGCAGCCTTAATTCTTTTTTCCAGGAAGAGATTCCTCGTTTTTTCTATAAATCGTGCATCTAGAACTTCTATAATCAAGTCAGAATCCATAATCAGACTATCAATTATAACTGAAACTGGTTTTTTATGCCGTGCAGGACCAACCGATCTCTTCCTTGCTTTCCTAGAACCCTCAAGAAGTCTTGACATATTATTTTATCTTTTTGAGATATATAATCCTTCTCTTTGCAAAAATAATAAGGGTATAGGCTTAAAAGCGAAGTTTTATTGAAGAATTGATGGAAAGTTTCGAAACACTCGGATTAAACAAGAACATCTTGAAAGTTCTCGAAGAATTGAAGATAGATGCGCCAACAGAGATACAGGTGAAGGTGATACCTCTTGCATTAAAAGGACAGGACCTTATTGGAGGAAGTGCTACAGGATCCGGAAAAACTTTGGCTTTCGCAGTACCTTTGATTGAAATGGTAAAGTCTAAAGAGGGCCTTCAAGCACTAGTCATCACTCCTACAAGAGAGTTAGCAGAACAAGTGTCAAGAGCCCTTAAACAATTTTCAAGATATAACATTCTAAGGATAAATACTGTTTATGGTGGTGTGCCTATAGGTGCCCAGATAAGAAATCTCAAAAATTCAGAAGTTGTCGTCGGTACGCCTGGGAGACTTTTAGATCATCTCTCAAGAAAAACCATTGATCTCTCTAAAATAAAATTACTTGTTCTAGATGAAGCAGATCAAATGTTCGACATGGGATTTATTCACGATGTCACAGACATAATTCACGAGTGCCCTGCAGAAAGACAAACACTTCTCTTTTCAGCCACAATCTCAAACGAAGTAATCTCAATTTCCAAAAGATACATGAAGAATCCTCAAGAAATATCTGCAGAATCCAATGTTGATCCCTCTAAATTAAAACAAGTCTTCTATGATGTCCCTTCTAATCAAAAATTTTCTCTCCTAGTCCATTTGCTCAAAAAAGAAAAATCTGGGCTTGTTATGATTTTCTGTAATACTAAAAGGAACGCAGATCTTGTTTCAAATAATCTGGGGAAGAATGGGTTTAATACAATGGCACTCCACGGAAATCTAAGTCAAAATAAGAGAAACTATGTTCTTGATATGTTCCATAAAAGCGAAAGGTTTGTTTTGGTCTGCACAGATGTGGCTGCGAGAGGACTTGATATAAAAAATGTATCGCATGTCTATAATTATGAATTTCCTAAAACAAAAATAGAATACATACATCGAATAGGAAGAACCGCAAGAGCCGGAGAGGATGGTAAAGCAATAACCCTCTTATCTGATCGGGACTTCGCATCATTCAGGAACGCCACAAGATATGATTCTGGAATGATAGAAAATGTACCTCTTCCTATTTTTGAAAGAGTTCATGTGAGGATGAGCGAAACTAGGAGGGATACTCGATATAGTTCTAGAAATGGGTCTAGAGGCAGAAGCTCTAGAAATAATTCTGGAGGATCTAAGGGCGGACCACGTAGATCTTCAAGTAGAAGTTCTAGTAGAGGACCATCAAGAGATTCAAGAGGACCGTCAAGAAGCCCAAGAAGCTCTGGAGGAAGAAGATTCACAAGAAGATAAGAACTATTAAGAATCACTACTTTCCCTTCTTCGTAACATCAAGAATCTCAATCTTAAAGAAAAGTTTTTGACCTGCAAGCGGGTGATTCAAATCAAGTGTGACTGTATCTTCTTTAACATCAACAATCCTCACTGGGAAATTCTGCCCTTGAGGCGTCTTAATCGTTAAAACCATTCCTTTCTGAACCTCTTTTCCATCTGGCGTAGGCGGTATAGAATTTTTAGGAACATACCTCTGAAGATCTTCTCTTCTCTCTCCATAAGCGTTTTCAGAAGAAAGCTCAATATCTTTATTCTCGCCTTTTTCCATACCTTTTATAGCATTTTCAAATCCAGGAATAACCTGTCCCGAACCAATCTCAAATTCTAAGGGATGCGAGTGATCTCCATGTGTTGAGCTATCAAAAACACTACCATCTTCCAACTTTCCTTCATAGGCCACTTTCACTTTGTCTCCTTCACTAATTGTCATACTTTTTTCAACAAAAAGGTCCTTTTAAGTTTTTTGGCAAGTACCTAAATCTTTTTTAAACAACGTTCTATAAAGTTATAGGATTAGCAATAATTCTCAAATAAAATTCAAAATATTTCCATGAACTCAAAAAATAAAAAAACAAAAGCGAGGAGAGATCCTGCAGTCGTAGTTTCCTCATTTATAGCATTCTTCTTCATCTACCTGACTTTTGCAAAAAACTGGCTCTACATAATTCCTGCAGTCATCTTAATGATGTTCAACCAATTCAGATTAACAAGAAAAAACTAAGATTTCTTCTTCCTGAGGATATTAAACCCTTCTCCTGCAACAAACGCACCAAGTCCAAACATTATTAACGACACCCCAACAAGAGCATAATTTCTCTCTGCAAGATATCCTTCTGCCCTAAATACTAGATATAACAACGCCGAAAGAGTTGTCACAAGAACAAATATCGCGGGAATGAGGATGAACTTAACTTTTTTCTTCTGAGATATAAAGTAAGATGAAACTCCGACCATTGTTATTGAAGCAATCAATTGGTTTGATGTACCGAAAAGTCTCCACATGGTCTCATAGGTATTTGTGACCGCAAGAATCCATGCAGGAATCAGAATCATTAAGGTTGCAACAACCCTATTCTTTATTTTTGGAGCCAGATGTTCCGTAATCACATATCTTCCCAATCTCGCAGAGGTATCAACAGAGGTAAGAATAAACTGGTTAACCATAAAAGCCCCCAGCAAAGCCGCAACGCTAACACTTAGGAAGGGAATAACACTTCCCACGATGTTGCCAAACCCTGTAGAAAATAAAACAATCCAACCTTGTTCAAGTGTTAACTGGAAGCTACCCTCTCCACTGCCCCAACTTAAACCAGAGATAACAACAACTGTAACAAGAACAGCAAGCAGCCCTTCAAGAAGCATTCCTCCATAACCTACAATCTTTCCATGACTCTCTTTCTGAATCTGTTTACTTGTAGTTCCTGAAGATACTAATCCGTGGAAGCCAGAAATCGCCCCACACGCAACAGTTATAAAAAGAATGGGCCATAGCGGGAAGACACTTCCACTAATGTAAATCGGAGCATTAATCTCTGGTCGAGCAATAAGGAATGCAATGATTCCCAATGCAAGTATTAACGTCATCTGCAAGGCACTCAAATAATCTCTCGGCCTCAAAAGCATCCACACTGGAGCAATGGACGCAATAAACGCATATCCAAATATAATTGTTATCCAAATGTTTCTAATTAAAGTTGGGTCTGTAAGTGGAAGAGCCAAAGGGAACGTATTACCTATCCAGACAAAAAAGAAAATTATCAAAAGAGCGATAGCACTAGAAATCTTATAATTCCAGTTATACTTCCTAACTCCTAATCCCATAATCAATGCAAGAACAGTTATTGCGACAAGAGGAATTACTAGTCCGGGTTTCTCCACAATACTTTCTGCAGCTGAGACCCCAAAGACTGCAATGACCAACATCAGGGTAAACCAAATCATCAATCCAAAAACCCAGCCCGCCCTAGAGTTGAGGTATTTCTTTGTAATTACAGAAACACTTTTTCCCTTATTTCTAACAGAAGCCATAAGACTTGTGTAATCGTGCATAGCTCCAATTAACACAGCCCCTAAGAGCACCCATAAAACCACAGGACCCCAACCAAAATAAAGAACTGCCAAGATTGGTCCGATGATGGGTCCAGCACCAGCTATTGATGCAAAATGATGTCCCAGCAAAAATGGCTTTGACGAAGCAGAAT
>JAHJRR010000108.1 GCA_018830685.1 Nanobdellota archaeon | reverse complement strand
CAGCGTTCTGTACTGCCTCTTTTGCAAAATCTAACACCATTTTTTTATTTCCTCCTTTCAGCTGTTTTGTACACCTGCAAAGCAGGTGTTGACGGAATCTTTGATTCCAATCTTCGCCGTACGCTCGTCGGAAATTCGCAAAATCTCGAAAAGTTTATATACTTCGCAAACTTCCAACTAATTAGAATAAGAAAAGTTCCCTACATGCATGTAAGATATTAATTGACGGCAATCAATTAATATAATAAGATGTTTACTTCTTCTTTCTTTAAAAATATTTGTGTGGTTGGAAAATAGGAGAAATATTTTAATCCTTTAAAGCACGTTGCTGAGATCTAATTCTTGATTCAATATACTCAACAATCTTAGAATCTTTAGAAATACCAGTGAAGCCATAAAACTCCTTTTTTTCATCTACCACTCCATATTTTGTAAAACAACTTTCTGTAAACTCTTTAGCAGAACTGGACAATAGATTCTCATATTCTTCCTCAGTAAAATTTCGAGATTCAATTCTCCAGACTATTTCTCTAAATTTACTTTCTACTTTTGAGATTAACAAGTGAATACTATTTGTTGTAGGAAAACCGTATTTCTTAAGTGATTCTGTAAGAGGCAAAATTGCATATTTTTCTACTTCTTCAAACTTAGCAAGAATCTCTTTTGGAATTTCCGTGCTTAAATTAGAAAGCCTAACCTCCAAATCAGAAAGTCCTTTCAAAGTTTCTATATTACAAATGACCTGAAAAGAAAGTTTTTTCCGTTTATGCACGTTCTCTATTTCTTTTAAGAGTTCTTCTTCCTGCCTATCATATTTAAGAGAAAATTCATCAAACTTAGGACTTCTAGATTGAGAAGTTCTCCAATTATTCTTAGCCCAGTAGTAAGGAGTAAATTCTCCTATTTCCATATCTTTCATAAAATTTGTATGAATATTACATTTAAAAACCTTTTCATCTGTAACCACTAAAGAATAACACTAAACAAGAAATCAAAAACCTTTTAACCCATTTAACCTTAGAAAAAATATGGAAACAACAACCATAAAAACTAAAGATTTAACAGAGTTAATTAGAGACGTAGCAGAAATCAAAGAAATGCTTCTTGAACAAAAAGATGAAATGGAAGAAACAAAACTAACAGATTGGGCAAAAGAAGAATTGGAGAAAGCAAGGAAACGACCTGAAAAAGATTACACTTCTCTAGAAGAGATTAAAAAAAGAATTCTTCAAAAATGAATTATTCTGTCAGTTTAGACAAAAGTGCACAAGATTTTCTTGATAAACTTCCGAAGAATACAGCACTGAGAATTATTAACAAATTAGAACAAGTTAAAGCAAACCCATTTCATTATATCGAACATTACGAAGGGCAATATTACAAATCAAGGGTTGGTGATTATAGAATTTTAATAGACATTGATTTCCAAAAAGAAATTCTTTGGATTAGGATAATAGATAAAAGAGGAAGAATTTACAAGAGATAAAATTAGATTGAACTATGATTTTTAAGAATCACTCCATCTCACTTAAAACTCTTGCTTATTCCTTCTTTCCAAAAACTTGGTAGAGGATTTGAAACAAAACCTATAAATTTTCCAGAGTAAATATAAGTCACACCTTTGTCTTCTTCATATTTCTCAAATTTATCTTTTGATTCCAAATATATTTTTTGAATAATTTTCCTTTCAAAATCTTTTTGAAGCAAGGATGATTTTTTTAAAACTAAAAAATCTGCCTGCCTTAAAATGTTTACTTCTAAATTAGAAGAATTCTGAGAGATAAATAAAATATTGATATTTTTGTGTCTAGCAATCAAAATAAGCTGGCTTAATAATTTATTTGTATTGCTCATTGAACTTCTTGAATTAAATAAAATCCCTCCCTCATCGATAAGAACCCATGAATTATTTTCTAATTCTGAAATATCTGAAACAACTTTTATCCAAGAAGGGAATTCTTCAGGTTTAAATCCTATTGCAAAACATTTTTCTTTACACTTAGAATAAATATTCTCAAGTATTTTAACACCAAATGCTGTCTTTCCAGAACCTCTTGCTCCAAGAATAATTCCAATTTGACTATCTGAACTAATTGTTTTATCAAACCAGTCTTTATAATCTCCCTCAACAGTCTCAATAATCTTAAAGGGAATGTATCTTGCTTTTATTAATTCCCTCTTCTTTTTTATTTTATTTTCCTTAGATTTTGCAGATATCCTTTTAGATAATTCAATTATCCATCTAACAATGTAATATGGAAGTTTTATTATAAATAACAAGGTTTTTCCAAAATACCCCAAAAAATCAGATTTATTTCTTGTTCTCTTTTTCATATAAAATCAAACACTAAAGCAATAATAAACTTATTGTTATTTATCCTTGTTTTTAAATTATTCCATCCCCTAAAGACTTCTTGCTTAGAATAAATTTCAAGAGAACAAAAAAATTTATCTGCCTGTTTCAAAAATAGATTTTATTGCAACAATCAATGCTACTGCACTGGTAAATACTACAAAATTTCCGAGCATTGTATTGATATAATCAATAGTTATTCATGACATCCTCCGCACACTTTAGTGTGCGGTTTCCATGAAAATTATTCAAAAAACTGCGGAGAGTTCTCCCCTCTTTTCCAATTCAGTTAATAGTCCAACAAAAAATAAATAATCGTGTCTCAGTAAATAAAAATTAACTT
>JAHJRR010000107.1 GCA_018830685.1 Nanobdellota archaeon | reverse complement strand
TCCCATCACTAATGCAACGATTATTGAACGTATGCTTCTTGAAAGACTTAATCTTCTTTCTATTTTCAAAATTTCTTTTATTTTCTGTTTGTTAATAACCCAATCGACAAGCATGATAAATAGAACTACCAATGCAAAACCTGTACTGCTAATGCCTGATATCAACGAGAACAAACTCTTCGTTTTGATCAATCCTATAAGAAGAGCAACTCCCCCCCAAGAACAAAAAATCATCATGTTCTTTCTTCTCTCTGTTTGGAATAAAAATGCTAAAAATGCAGCTAGGGCAAAGGTCATGTAAATATACACAAATCCTCCCCAGGCGAACGACATAGCACCAGTGAACAATCCTGCAAGAACCCCATATGAAATTCTTCTTCGAATGCTTTCTTGTTTCCATGCTAATATAAAGAATAAAAATGTCAGCCAAAACCAAACCATCCCGAGACTTTCAATTTCAGGAATTCCTCCAGTCGTTCTGTGAAGCATAGAACTATTGAAAATATAAAAAATCGTTGCGATAATTGCTGCGAGGGAAGCTTTTTTCTCGGAAAATTTAAATGTGAACAAAGTTCTTACGAAAAGGAAAAAGAAGATTGTGGCTAGAACTGAAAAAATAACCGGCGTTATGATTGCAGCATATGTAATAGAACTGGTCATAACCAATGAGATAGCCTTGTAAATAAAGAATATGGCCCAAGGCATCATACTTGTATAAGCGTAATTTTTTGTTCCCAGCGGAGCACCTCTCATAATATCTGGGTCTTGAAGCGTTCCTTTAGAAATCTCCGTCGCATGCCTTAAATATAAAAATGGATCCAAGTCAGGCCCAAGAGTCCAGTCACCAGTGCTTACATCTTTCAGTCCAGAAAAGTTTTGCGTCCTCACGAAACCTGTCGCAATGATGAGCCATAACAAAATCGGAACAAACATTAGGGAATATCTTTCATAGTACGCGGCAACAGCTGAAAGCACTAGCATAAACGCTAAAAAGGCCCAGAGCATCGATGGTAATAGAAAGAAAAACTGGAACAGAGCAAATCTTCCAAAGAAATCAGAACCAAATTGAGTCTGGACTAATATAGACACCAGAAGGAAGAACACAGTTAATATTGAAAACCAAAGAACCCAATTATTCTTCATTACAATTTTTTTCAACTTCAAAAAGTTGATGTCAATACTCTCTTCGCTCATGTTAGAAACAAGAAGAATTGGTTTTAAAACTTTGTTGATTAGAATTTTTTACATAAAAATTAAATATGCTAAGATAACAAAAAGAATCTGGAACCCGTGAATAAGCCACACTACGTCATTTTCATAGACCTTTTCGCTCTTTTTGATTTTTTTAAGAAGATAAATCGCAAGATGTTCAAGTCCATAAATCTTTTCATAAAGCAAATCAAGGCTCCCGTCTTCATTCGGTTTACCGAATGACTGTTTTCTAAGATTACCTCTAAGTTTAAGCCCCGTTTCCATGATATATGGAATGAACACAAACAGTGCTATCTTCTCAAAGTTTCCTAAGATAGCCATACAAGCGATTAGAGCTCCAATGCTCCAGGTAAGCGAATCTCCTGGGAAAACTCTCGCAGGATTCTTATTATAGAACCAGAATCCTAGAATTGAAGCAACCATGGTGAGTCCGATAACAGATAACCATGGAATGCCTACTGTATAAGAAACAAAAGAAAGAAAACTTAGAATTATGATTCCTTGACCTGCTTCAAGTCCATTGAAGCCCGCCAAGAAATTGTATGTTGTCGTAGCTCCTGCAATCCCTAAGGGAACCAATATCAAAGGATAAAGTAGCCCAAGATTCACTTCTCCAAAGAAAGGAAAATTCAGAAAGGAACTTCCCGCATTAATGACTACCAATGGAATTGATGCAATAAATGCCAGAATGAGTCTAGATTTAATCGAGAGTCCTTTATTTTTCCAACCAAGAAGATCATCTATAATTCCCACGATTGTCAAGATTAGAACAACGCTTAGAAGAGCAAAAATCTGAATTGTCATACCATTCGTGTCATTCATAACAAAGGTTCTAACTGCCACATAGTATAAAACACCAATAACAAAAGCAAGAACGACCACAATTCCCCCAGAGCCCGCAATATTTTTTGGTCGTTCATATTTGTTCATGTCTTCCCACACCAACCCCGCCTGCCTAACCTTCTTTATCCAAAAGGGCATTGTAAAAAATGTTAGAAGAAATCCCAGAATCATCGATCCCCAAAGCAAACTCACCATAACAATATATCTATTTTTCTGTTTTTAAATCTTATAGAATTGAGGTTCATCAGAAAAACAAAGGCGTAATATAAACCTCTATGGCTGCTGCAAACAATAAAATTACGAGGGCCAAAAATAATAGAATTATGGTGTCTTCAAGGCTATGCAGAAATTTGTTTCCCTTAAAACCATTTTTGAGAACGTTTACTCCAAACATTCCTCCTGCCAAAGCAGTCATGAAATACGCGGCAATCTCGGGTGTGCCATGAATCATATATCTCGCAATTCCTAGAGGAATATCTCTTACAGAATACAAGGCAAAAATGGATATGGCTGCAGCAATTACACTGGCATTCCAAGCAAGAATAAAAATAGCTCCTGCACCAAAAATCAGCGACAACAGCAAAGTAAATATCATAACATAAACATTATTTTCTATGATTGAAAACAATCTAATTTCTTTTGTAACTGCTCCTGTGGTTCCAGAGTCAGCATATTGTGCAAAATCGTACTTATCTAAACACAACTGCATATTACCCGGACTATTGATTCTACAATATGTTTCAATCTGTGCATTGAAAAGATCTGGATTTTGGAGAACAATAAACCAGAATGAAAATGCAACGATAAATCCAAGGAACAGCCACATAAAAGCATAAACGGCATCCTTATGAATTCTCCAGACCGCGAAGAATCCCGTGATACTCTCGTCTTCGATTTCTTCTTGTTTGAACATGTAATAGATAAACGGAAGTGAAAACATTACGGAAAATGTAACTACAATCATTCCGGAGTATTGAGACAGAACACTATCGCCTGAAAAGAACCAATGTACTAGTAACAATGAAAGAGAAGAATAAATAAGTCCTATAAAGAACATCTTCCAAGGACCTTTTTCAACTCTTTTTGGATTAATAAGACTCTCTAACATAAAATGAATAAAAGAAAGCAATTTTTAAATCTTCGTAATAAAATTCTGCAGCGAATGTTTTTTATATTAACATTTGTTACTCTGTTTATGGATACAAATAAAAGAGGGACTCTGAATAATTCAAATCGTTTCGAAAAAATTGTCGAAGATATAAAATCAATAAAGATTCAGGGAGCAACGAATGTAGCCAGATTCGCTCTTGAGGCTTACTTTCTGAATCCTTCAAAAAAATCAAAAAAGATTTTATTAAAATCAAGGCCAACAGAGCCGATGATGCAGAGAGCATTAGACCTTGCAGAGAGTAAAACAAAAGAGGAAATTTTAGAACACTTCGATTCATCTAAAGAGAAAATAAATCAATATGCACTTAAATTAATCAAGAACAAAGACAGAATCTTTACCCACTGCCATTCTTCAACAGTCTCCAATGCATTAATTCATGCAAAGAAAAATGGAAGAAAGTTTAGAGTCTACAACACAGAAACTAGACCATTATATCAGGGAAGAAAGACCTCGAGAGAACTCACTTCAGCAGGAATAGACACAATACTTTTCATTGACTCCTCTATGGCAAATGTATTGGAAAGAACAGAAAAAGGAGATAACATATATGCAACAAAAATCTTTCTGGGAGCAGATGCACTTACAAAAAAAGGAGCAATAAATAAGGTCGGAAGTTATTCAATATCAAGACTAGCTCATCTGAACAAAATCTCTCTTTACATCCTCGCAGACTCATGGAAATACACACCTAAAAAACCACTAATAGAACAACGCTCATTCAAAGAAGTTTGGGAAAATCCTCCAAAAAATGTCAAAATAAAGAATCCCGCATTTGAGATGATTCCCAAAAAGTATATTTCCAGAATCGTAACCGAGCTCGGGGTTATGGGTTATGAGGCGTTTTTGAAGAAGTGTCGAGGTTAAAGAGGGGATAGAAAGAGTGGTTAATGTAAAGG
>JAHJRR010000106.1 GCA_018830685.1 Nanobdellota archaeon | reverse complement strand
TCACAAAACTCCTTCGCATCATCTTCACTTCCAACGATGGCGCCCCAATGCATCGGAATAGCAAGAGTCGGCTTAATAATCTTAGCAGCCTCAGCCGCTTCCTCTGCACTCATTGTAAATCTCCCCCCGACAGGAAGCAAAGCCACAAACTCATTTCCTTGCTTCTTATATCCCGTAAGTTTTTGCATCTCAGGGATTAAATCTGTATCCCCAGAATGATAGATTACAGTATTACCAATCTTCAATACATACCCGACCCATAACTCCCCTTTAGGATGAAAATCTTTATCAAGATTATATGCAGGTAAAGTAAAAATCTTTAATCCTCCGAGGTCTAATTTCATTCCAGGTTCAATAATATCAATCTTTATTGGAACATTAAATTTCACAATCTTACTTTGACAATCCGCTGACGCAACCACCCGCGTCCCTTCCTTAACAATCTTCCTCAAATCAGGATAACTACAATGATCGTGGTGGCTATGCGTTATCAAAATAACATCCGCCTTCCCAGAGTCTTCCCTAATGTTATAGGGATCAATGTAAATCTTCTTTCCATTTTCGATAAAAAACCCAGAATGCCCAAGCCAACGCAACTCTATGCCATTAATCCTCATAAAGAAAGAAAAAAGCACAGATTTAAAAGCTCTTTGGTAAAAAGTATTTTATTTAATAAACAATTCTTGTTTAAATTATTCGTCATTACGCTCGCTTCGCTCACCTATTGCAAAAAATATTAACCCAAATAAAACATTGTTTAATTATCATTTAAACTAATCCGCGAACAAAGTGAGCAGGAAACTTAGAAGGGGGTGACCTGTTAGGGCGAACGACTTCGTGGTAGGTAGTAGCTTAAAGTTAATAAGCCGCGCGAGGTCGGGAGTTGAAGTCCCCGTTCCAACTTGTTTCTCTTTTCTCGGGGGTGACTTGTTAGGGGGAAGTCCCCGTTCCAACTTGTTTCTCTTTTCTCGGGGGTGACTTGTTAGGGGGACTTCCCCATTCCAACTTGTTTCTCTTTTCTCGAGGGTGACTTGTTAGGGGGCAGAGCCCCATACGAGCGAACAGAGTGAGCAGGAAACTTTTCTTTTTAATAAGTGTCCTAAATTTCAACTTTCTAAACAAAATCCATAGATTAACAAGAATCTAACTTGATTTTACCAGATTAATTCAAACCACACCAAAGGGGTTGGGCTGGACAAATTTTAGAACAATAAGTTAAGCGGGAAAATTAATAAACCGCCTTTACTTTTAAAGAGGATGGCAAAAATAGGCCTAGAAATCCATGGATACATCGACACTGAAGAAAAATTATTCTGTTCCTGCAAAGCGATTCACGGTGCAAAACTCACAAAACCAAATATTAACATCTGCCCAATCTGCACCGGCCAACCTGGAGCCAAACCAATGAACCCAAACAAAAAGGCAATAGACAAATCATTACAAATAGCACTACTCCTCGGATGCACTCCAAATAAAAATCTCTCCTGGCAAAGAAAGCATTACTCCTGGCCAGACCTACCTAAAGGATATCAAAACACTCTCTCAGGACCTCACGCAACACCTATAGGAGAAAAAGGAAAGTTCTTCGGCATAAATATAACAGAATGCCACCTAGAAGAAGACCCCGCAGCGTGGAACCCAAAAACAGGAGAAATAGATTATAACAGATCAGGAATTCCATTAATAGAAATCGTGACCGAACCAGAATTCAAAAACTCCGAACAAGTCGAAAACTGGCTAAGGGAACTAATTATAACATTGGGCTACATAAAAGCACTAAACTCGACGGCAGGAATAAAAGCGGACGTAAACGTCTCAATAAAAAAATCAAACTACAAGAGGATAGAAATAAAAAACGTCAACTCAATAGTAAACATAAGAAACGCAATTGATTCTGAAGTCAATAGACAAGAAAATTTAAAAGAGTTTCCAAAAGACCAAGAAACCCGAATGTACGACCCTTCAAAAAATCTAACAAAAAAAATGCGTTCAAAAGAACAGGCACAAGACTACAGATTCATCTCAGATCCAGACCTTAAAAAAATATCAATAAAACCACAAAGAATAAACTCACTGAAGAAAACAATTCCAGAAACGCCCTCCGAAAAATTATCCAAGCTTGTCAAAAAACACAAAATACCAAAGACCTATGCAAAAATTCTAACAAAAAATATAGATATCGTCGAACTTTTCGAAAAAACACTCAAAGAAATCAATCCAAAAATAGCAATTAGATGGATTTCCGAAGAACTCTTCTCTGTTTTAAATTACAACAAAAAGAAACTAAATGAAATAGACATTAACCCCGAACATTTTATAGAACTCATAAAACTAATTGAAAAAAACATCCTCTCAGAACCCAAAGCTCGTGAAATTTTAAGAAGCTGGAAAGAAAAGTCCACCTCTCCAAAAACAAACATGAAAAAAAAATCTCGAATCGACGACAAAGACGAAATTGAAAAAGCCGTCGACAAAGTGATAAAAAACAACCCTCAAGCAGTCCAAGATTACAAATCGGGCAAACATGAAACAATTAATTTCCTCATCGGAAAGATTATGGAAGCAACAAATAAAAGAGCAGATTACAATCTTACGAAAGAAATTTTAGAAGAGAAACTCAAGAATTAAGATTTCTCAAAAACAAAAATAGTGCAGACAAATCCATAAGTTAACATGAACCATCATTGATTTTACTAAGTTAATTTAGGGTTGGGCGGGTGGGAAGAACATTTCAATCTCCCTCAAACGCCCTCGCAATACCCAACAACTTTTCCTCTTCAAACTTATCACAAATTATCTGAATCCCAACAGGAATTCCATCAATCTTTCCGACAGGAACAGAAATAGAACAATTCCCCGCAAGATTTGAGGGAATAGTTAAAACATCCATTGCATAGCCCTCTTCAACAGAAATTTTTTCTCCAATCTTCCAAGGCAATCTAGGTAAAACAGGACTCACAATACAATCAACACTCCTAAAATTCTTAGAAAATTCTGCTCTAATAAATTCCTTAACCCTAATCGCAGAATTATAATATCTTCCCTCGTGCTCCGCCTTTGTTATTTCACCCCCTCCCAAAACACGACGTAAAACCTCTGGACCTGCAGCATCCTCAATCTTCTTTCCATAGCGTCGACCATCAAATCGACGAGTCGCAGAAAAAAACTCAACATAAACTAATGGATAATACGTTTCAACAGCAAGGTCAATATTCTCAATGTTAACCTCCTTAGTCTTCCATCCATTTTTAGAAGAAATTTCTTCAACTTTTCTATTAATCAGTTCCTTAATCCTTTCATCAACACCCAAACAATCTAAATCTAAAATCCCAACAATAATTTCCCCTCGCTTGCTCTGGGGAGGGTGGGCGGGGCATTCTCTCGACGTCGCATCTCTTTCATCCTTTCCTTTAATCACATCAAACAACAAATTAACATCTTTAACATTCTTAGCTAAGGGACCTATCTGGTCCAAACTCATAGACAAATCAATCAACCCATACCTGCTCACAGAACCATAACTCGGCTTCAATCCGACAACACCACAAATACTCGCGGGATTCCTTATGCTTCCTCCGGTATCAGAACCTAAGGCCATATCACAAAAACCAACTGCAACTGCAGCTGCCGAACCCGACGACGAACCACCGGTAATCAAAGTTTTATCAACGGGATTTTTAACAGGACCAAACGCAGACGTCTCCCCCGAAAAACCAGCAGCAAATTCATCCATATTCGCTATTCCAATAATCAACCCATCTTCTTTCTCTATTCTCTCAATAACACTCGCATCATAAGGAGCTTTGTAATCCTCAAGAACTTTAGAAGCACACGAAATATTCATACCTTTCACATTAATGTTCGCCTTAACAACGATAATCTTTCCTGCAAGTTTCCCTGCCCTCCCTCTTTTTATTTTCTTATCAATTTCTTCCGCCTCTTTCAAAATTTCCCCTTCAGGCCTAATTTCAAGAAGTGCATTTATCTTACAGTTCTCTTTCTTAATCTTTCCCAAACATTCCTTAACTCTTTCTAATGTTGTCATCACCACCCACCCCTCTCAGCAATGATAGAATCATCGTTCTTCTTGGGAGCATTGCCAAACATAACCTCCCTATCAATCTCCGCACAAGGCACCTTCCCCTCTTCTCTCTCAAAAACCTCCTCGCCAAAAAAAGACTCAACAAGATTTCCCTTAACTCTCTCAAGCTTCTTAGAAAAATTATTCATAACTCTCTCTGCCTCAACCCTTATTCCTTCCCACTCCTTCTCAGAAACCTTATGCCAAAGAAAGTCCATAATAAAAATAAGAGTAAAGGGTTTATAAGAATTTTGTGATAAAATAGCTTCTCTCCAAGGGTAAATTGAACGGGGAATTTCACTTCAGCTTGCAAATAACCAAAAAACAAACAACATCAAACAAAAACAATTTATGATTTTACTGGATTAACTTTTCCCAAAGCAAAAATCCTAGCAAAGCCGGATTGAGTCAACAAATCGCGAGTGAAAAGAGCAGTAATTATTTCTTCCAACATTCAATCCAACAAACAGCTCGCTACGCTCGCAAGCCAACAATAAAATAATACCAAACTAGAAAATGATTTTACTAAGTTAATTTAGGGCGGGGTGGGAGGGAACTACCCTTCTATTTTCCCAAAAACTCTCAAGGAGTCAACCTATCTCTATCCCTCGGAAACATCACTGCCTCCCGTATATTACTCAATTCAAGCAGAACCATTGTCAATCTCTCAACACCCATTCCCCAACCGGCGTGAGGCGGAGCCCCGTATCTAAAAGAATCGATATAACTCTTAAAATCTTTAGGATCCAAATCCTTCACCTTTAACCTCTCTTTTAACAATTCAGGAAGATGCACCCTCTGACCTCCAGAAGTAATTTCCATTCCCTTGTAAATCGCATCAAACCCGCAACTCAAATCTTTTCCTTTAGGCATAATATAAAACGGCTTCCCTTTCAAAGGCCAGTCGTGAACAAAAACAATTGTATCTGGAAACAACTCCCCCAATTTCTTCTCTCCAATTCCAGTGAGATCATGAGCGTCGGTCTTAATACCCTCTTTCTCCAACAATTCATTTGTCTCCGCAAAAGTCATATACTTCACAGTTGGAACTTTAAGTTTAATTCCCAAAAGTTCCAAATCAGACTGGTTCTTCTCAATAACCATCCCAACCATGTGTTGAACACACTTAGCCAATTCATCCATAACCACAAACTCATCTGCAAACGCCATCTCAAAATCAAACTGCCTAGACTCATTCAAATGCCTAACAGTATTATGTTTCTCCGCTCTCCAAACAGTAAAGATAGTAAAAACCCTCTCCATCGAACATGCAAGCATCTGCTTATACAATTGACAGCTCTGACTCAAATACACATCTTTTTCAAAATACTTTGCTTTGAACAACTCTGTCCCACCCTCGCTACTACTAGAAATTATCGAAGGAAAATTTGCCTCAACTCCTTTGCGAGAAACCATATACTCCCTAAACCCTTGCATCAACGTCGCCTGCACCTTAAAAATCGCCTGCGTCTTTTTTCTATGTAAATCCAAAAATCTATAATCAAGTCTCTTAGGCAATTCCGTCTTTGAATCCTCTCCAGAATTAAATGGAATATCTATAGGCAACTCATCAGCAGAATTCAAAACAATAATCTCTTCAGGATTTATCTCCTTTCCACCAGGTGCCTGTTTTGAATCAACAACACTTCCCTTAACAACAATCACAGACTCTCTAGAAATTTTATCCATCTCAGAAAAAACACCCTCAGAAGTTTTACCCTTAACACCTGCAATTTGAATCATTCCAGTCATATCCTTCAAGATAATAAACCGAACTTTACTCAAATCACGAATATTATGAACCCAACCAGCCAACTCAACACTCCGAATCTTCTTCTTAAAAACGTCTTCAATAAACGTCCTATTCTCCGAAAGATTCTTCAAATCAACATTTTCCATATACCTAAAGAACAAATAGCATTTATTAAGATTATGCTAAAATAAATCAACTAAAAATTTCTCATAAATAAACAAGAACCGCCTACTCATTGCACTCGCAAATTAAACAAAAAATTAACTCCAACAAAACTAACCCGATTTTAATACGTTGCTTTCTTCAAATGCCTACTCACATGTTTCTTAAAAAATATGCTCCCAAGAACAGATATAAAATAAAACACAAAAGCTATTCCCAAAAATGAAAACGGAATCGTAAACATTTTTCCAACATCGGTAACAGGGATAAAATCTCCATAACCAACGGTCGTGGCAGTCATAGAAGCAAAATAAATTGAATCAAGAAATCTCCACCCCTCAACATTATGATAAAAATAGGCACCTGCAAAAAGCAATGCAAAAAACACCAAAACGGAAATCAACAAATTCCTCTGCTCTTTCATAAATTAAAAAGGCTAAAGACATTTATTAAGTTTACTTAAATTATTTCTCATCAACAAACTTCCTAATTATTTCCATCGCATCGCTACCAGAAATCTTTCCCCTAAACTCTTTCATAACCAATCCCATATAAGCATTCTCCGACAAACCCGGTTTTCTCTTTAACAATTTCATAATTCTTTCATGAGTATCTCCAGAATCATTTCTCCTTATTTTCAACGCTTCAGAAAACTTTGAACCAGAAGCAATCTTTTCCATTACTTCTTTAATCTGACCAGAAGAAATCCGCCTTCTATTAACCGCATCAAAAATTTGTTCCAAGAAACTATTCAACCTAGAAGAAATCTCTTCAACTTCATTAACACTCTTCCCCTTTTTCCGAGCAATCTCATTTATGTAAACCAACAAACTCTTCGCAACAACCATCGGCTGATCCAAAACTTCAAGAAGAGATTTAAACTCTTCAATTTTATCATGCTTAATCAATAATTTAATCATCTCTTTATTCAACCCCTGTTTTTCTAACCCTTTCTCAATTTCTTTATTATGTTTAGGCAAACTCTTTTTAGAATCATCAATAAAACTTCTGGAAATTTTCAGTAAGGGTAAATCCGTCTCAGGATACATTCTCGCACTTCCAGGTAAGGGACGAAGATACTTAGTACTTCCATCAAGATTCGCCCCTCTAACTTCTGAGACAAGCCCTTCCTTCCCAGAATCCAAATCTTCTTTCTGCCTCTCAATCTCTTTATTCACAACATCAACAAAAATTTTAGGGTCCTGAAAACCCTTAATCTCCGCTCGCGGATGCCCTTTTATACTAACATTAATATCCTGCCTAATTGTTCCTATTCCTCTTCGAACCTTACACGATCTCAAAATATCCCCAATATGAAGTGCAACCTCTTTCGCCTGCTCAGGAGTTTTAATATCTGGTGCAGTCACAATCTCCACAAGAGGAATCCCCAATCTATCCAATCTGTAAACAACACTCCCATTTCCTTCAGAAACCTTTCGTGCAGCATCTTCTTCCAAATAAACATAATCAATTCCAACCCTTCCTAAAGGAGTTTTGATCAAACCATCTCGAGCAACAAGTACACTTCTCTGAAATCCACTAGTATTAGAACCATCAATAACAGTCTTTCTCATAATTTGTGTAATCGGAACAATCTTGCAATTCAAAAGAAGAGAAATATGTAAAGCCGTTCTCAAAGCCTCTTTGTTGATTTCTCTCGGCGGCGACTCGTCCAACTCAACCAAACAAGTTGTATCATAACCCTGATAAACAAATTCCTTTCCAAGCCCCGCTTGATATTCTGCAGCAACATCAACCTCTCCAGATTCCCCCGCAACAGAATGAAGCTTCCTCCTCACACAAAAATCAGGTTCATCTTTCCTCAAAACAGATGGACAATTACAGAACAACTTATGACTATCAAGCTGTTGATGAATCTCAAGTCCACATTTCAAACCCAACGCAGTATAATCCAAATCAACCATAAAACCGAAAAGGAGAAAGAGTTTATTAAATTAATTGGTTAATCAAAAAAACTTACAACTCTTTTTCATAACCCTCAATATGCCCATCCTTACAAGTAATCATAGGTTTCCACTCCAATCTATGAGCAGATTCATCAAAATTCATCTTCAGCACAT
>JAHJRR010000105.1 GCA_018830685.1 Nanobdellota archaeon | reverse complement strand
TTGCATTGTGAATAAGAATGATGTTTTATTCTTAGCTTAAAAAATTCTTTTCTTATTTCCTCTTTTTTCATCTATTCGTAAATAAATCATTTACGAACTAATTTTCGGTTCCCTACTGACATATGTCAGCAGGCTATACAGATTTAGCCCATCCCAAAATCTTTATAAACGAACTTTTTCTTGATAATTTATCCAGGGTAAGAAAATGCAATCCGCAAACATATTAGGAAATGCCATCAAAGAGATCACCAAGAAAGGGAAGCCTGCAATTTTGGCCGAGAAAAAGGTCGAGTAAAATTCTTCCTAGAGTGAACTGGATTGCGATTAAAGATGATTCTTCTAAAAATCTTAAAGGATTTATTGGTTATAAAGTAGGAATGGTTAGTGCTAATGTTAGAGATAGTACTGAAAACTCTATGACGAAAGGTAAGAGGATAACCATCCCCGTGACGATTCTCGAATGCCCAACAATGAAGTTTTTCTCTGTTCGATTTTACAAAGATAAAAAGATTGTGAAAGAAATTCCAATGGAAGGAATTGATAAAGAATTGAGGAGAAGGATTAAGCTTCCGAAGAGTCCAAAGGGAAAAGTTGATGATGTTTCTCAAGAAAGTTTTGATGATGTTAGAGTTCTGTGCTATTCTCAAGTTAAGAAAACCAACATAAAGAAGACACCTGACCTGACAGAAATTGCATTAGGGGGCAGTCTTGATGAAAAAATTGCATTCATCAAAGAAAATGTTAGTAAGGAAATTTCGGTGTTAGATGTTTTCGAGAAAAATAGCTTGGTTGATTTAAGAGGTTTGACTAAGGGTCATGGATTTTCTGGACCCGTTAAAAGATTTGGTATACAACTTAAACAGCATAAGTCTGAGAAAGGGCGAAGAAGGCCAGGAAGCCTTGGTCCGTGGCATCCTGCAAGGGTTACATTCAGAGTTCCGATGGCGGGTCAGTTGGGAATGTTCACTAGAGTTGTTTACAATAGCAAGATTCTTGACATAAAAAAAGCTGAAGAAGGGAACATTAAAGGAATTAAAAATTTTGGCGATGTTAAATCTGATTACATGATTGTTAGAGGCTCTGTCCAAGGACCAGAGAAAAGACAGGTTTTAATTACCTCTCCCTTGAGAGAGACTAAGAAGCAATTAAAAAAGAATTTGGAACTTATTGAGTTAAGATGAAAACAAAAATTTTTAACATTGACGGAAAGTCGGAGCGAGAGATGGAGATGCCAAAAGCGTTCTCTTCTAGGATAAGGGAAGACCTTGTGTATAAAGTTCTTGAAGCTAAGAAGAGCAAGCAACCATATTCTCCGTCACTCACTGCAGGAAAACAACATTCTGCATCTGGAAGAATTATTCACAAAAGGAAGGTCTGGAAAAGCGGATATGGTAGAGGCATGTCTCGTGTCCCCCGAAAAGCTCATTCTCGAAAAGGAAGTCAGTTTAACTGGGTTGGTGCAGAGGTTGCTTCGACTAGAGGTGGTAGAAGGGCACATCCTCCGAAAGTAATTGCAATGATTAACACACTAAAGATAAATAAGAAGGAGCTTGAGCAGGCTTTGAGGTCTGCACTGAGTGCTACTGCAAGCAAAAAAAAGATTTCGAACAGATATGAAAATATTTCCGAGAAAGATATCTCAGCGGTTCCGTTTGTTGTTGAGACTAAGTTGACATCTTTAAAAACTAAAGACATAATTTTAAGTTTGAAGAATATACTCGGCGAAGGACTTTTCTCTAAAGTAGAGAAAAAGAGAGCGATTCGTGCAGGTAAAGGCAAATTAAGAGGAAGGAAACATAAGGTTAACGCGGGATTGCTTCTTGTTACAGGAGATAAAGAAAAGGTGAAGTCAGGAATCGTTGAGATTCAAACCGCTAGCAAGTTAGGTGTTTCAGATCTTGCTAGAGGTGGTCTTGGAAGAGTTACTGTTTACACTGAAGACGCTGTTAAAGAACTGGGGGCGAAATTAAAATGAGTTTGCAATTAAGACCTGTTGTTACAGAGAAGGCTGTCATGATGATAGAGACTCAAAATGTTTTAACATTCAAGACAGGAAAAGAGTTCAAGAAAGATGAAATCAAGAAAGAAGTTGAAGAAATTTTTGGGGTCAGGGTGGAAAAGGTTAGAACTTTGACGAGGAACAACAAGAAATATGCTTATGTTAAATTAAAGAAAGGGTTCGCTGCTATCGACGTGGCGACGAAGTTGGGGGTAATGTAATGGAATTTATTGAATTAAAAAAGGAAAGGTTGGAAGAAATAAAGAAAGATTTGAGAGAGATTAAAGAAGAATCTGAAAGAAGGGAAGGAAGGAGAATGTCAAGAACTCAGGAAGTTGAAACTCGGAGTGATCTTAGATTGTTAATAGAAAATCAAGATGTTTTAAGTGTTAAGTACAGTGATGGTCTTAGGGAGTACTTCTTATTCATGGGTTGCAGTGATGATGGTGGTTTAAGATTAATGGGAAGTGGTATTGATTCTAAGGGGCGAGCAGGGAGAAAAGTAGAAATTCCAAAAGAGTTATATGAAGTGAATAATGAAGTCAGATTAATTGACTCTGAATACATTTTCAAAAACCAAAGATTCTTCACCCTAGATAAGAGCAGTGAAAATGAATTTAAACTTTTAGAAGAGGCAGGATTGAGTTAAAATGGGAAAGAGAATAATTGTTCAAGCGAGAGGAAAAGGAAGCAACACCTATAAAGTTAGAAGAAAGGCTTATAATATTAGGTTGAAATATCTGAAAAAGCTTGAGGGCGAGGGAGAAGTTAGGAAGCTATTGGACTCTGGAGGTCACTCGGCTCCTATTGCGAAGATTGTTGGTTCAAGTGGTGTATTCCACATTCCTGCATTTAAGGGCATGGTTGAAGGACAAAAGATTAATCTTTCATCTACTGGA
>JAHJRR010000104.1 GCA_018830685.1 Nanobdellota archaeon | reverse complement strand
TAATTGGAAGACATTATGGCATAGAAAGAGATTCTCATATATTTTATCTAGAAAGACCCACAATAGCATTAGATATTCAGAATAGAAGTCATGAAGAAACACATGCATTGGAATTTATAGGACAATTAGATGCTCTTACGGATAGATTATTTGAAGAACAGGGCGTAAAAATAAATCTTAAAGAAGTTGATGATAGAGAAGTAAGAGCACAGCTAGGTTCTTTATATGCTCTGAATGCGAGAGATTTAGCACTTTGGAAATTGGAATTATTATATAAAAATGAAACTTTTTCAGCAGCGAAAAAGATATATAAACAATCGAAGCAACTCCAAAGAAAGTTTTTTACCTTCTAAGATTATTATGAATTTGAAATTAACAAATTCCGTTTCTTATTTCATACCCTCTTGGGTCTTCCCAATCCTGTGAAAATTGTACTGCAGCTCCTGTGAATTTTGCAGACACAAATTTATCTTTGTTACAAACTATTTCATAATCTCCGCAGAAATTATTTTCATCGCATATTGCTTTTGTGTAAGAATGTGTGTATCCGAAATTGTTTGATTGGTTTATTTCTATAGAACTTTCCGCATTTATGTATGTCAAAAATCCAGCGAGGGCTAAGAAAATTGCCACGCCAAGGAATATTAATTTCTTCATATTATCAACAAATGTTGGTTATTCTTAAAACTATTGTATTTCGTTAAATTTTGTTGATAATTTTTGTTTATCGACGATAAAACTCCAAAAAGATTTATAAACCGTGTTTCATTTTTAGTTGGGAGTAGGAAATTCTAAACCAATTCAAATGATCGAAAAATCGAACTATACTGGGGAACAAATTCAGATACTTGAGGGACTGGAAGGTGTTAGAAAAAGGCCTTCGATGTATATAGGAAGTACTGGAAAAAATGGTTTGCATCACTTGATTTATGAATTAGTTGACAATTCTGTAGACGAGGCACTTGCAGGTCATTGTAAATGTATTGATGTTACGCTCAATAAAGATGGCTCCGTGACAGTAATTGATGATGGAAGGGGTATTCCCGTAGATATGCATCCCACACAAAAAATTCCTGCAGTTCAGGTTGCTTTGACAAAACTTCACGCGGGAGGAAAGTTTGATAAGAAATCATATGCCGTTTCGGGAGGATTGCACGGAGTAGGAGTTTCTGTTGTTAATGCTCTTTCAAAGAAGTTAATGATAGAGGTTAAAAGGGATGGAAAGATTCATAGGCAATCCTATGAAAGAGGGATCGCAAAAACAAAGTTAGAAGTTGTGGGAAAGGCAGAGGGTACTGGAACAAGTGTCACATTCTGGCCAGACCCCGAAATTTTCTCTACACTTGATTTTGATTATAAGGTTCTTGAAGTTAGATTTAGAGAAATCGCTTTCCTTAATCAGGAACTGAAAATAATACTTCTAGATGAGAAGAGTGGAAAGAAGGAAACTTTCGCTTCTTCAGGAGGACTTATTGAGTTTGTTAAGTGGATGAACAAATCAAAGGATGTGCTTAATATCAATCCTGTTTATTTCAAGAAAGAGGTGGATGATCTTGTGATAGAAGTTTCTATTCAATACAATCAGAGTTATCAGGAGAATATTTTTGGTTTTGTGAACACAATTAACACTGTCGAAGGTGGAACGCACGTCTCTGGTTTCAAGACTGCTTTGATGAGAGTGATTAATGATTACACTAAGAGAAAAGGTTTGCTAAAGGATGGTTCTCTTTCTGGAGATGATGTTCGTGAGGGTCTTACGGCAATTATAAGTTTGAAAATGGCGGACCCACAATTTGAAGGTCAAACCAAAACAAAATTGGGAAACTCAGAGATTAAAGGTCTTGTTGATTCTGCCACGACAGTTGCTCTTTCAGAATTCTTCGAGGAGAATCCTAGTGTTGCGAAGAAGATTGCACAGAAGGTTATTGATTCTGCTAAAGCAAGATTGGCTGCTAAGAAAGCTAGAGATCTTGTTAGAAGGAAGAACGCCTTTTCATTGGGAGGTTTGCCGGGTAAACTTGCAGATTGCTCGAGCAAAAAGTCTGATGACACCGAACTATATATTGTTGAGGGGGAGAGTGCTGGGGGCTGTTTTTCTGGCGAGACAAAAGTTGCCCTTGCCGATGGAAGAAACTTGAGTTTCAAAGATCTCGTAAAAGAAAATGCTGAAGGCAAAAAAAATTTCTGTTATACTATTAAAAAAAATGGGAGCGTTGGAATTGAAAAAATCAAATCTCCGAGAGTCACAAAAAAGGAAGTCGAGGTGATTAAGATTATTCTTGATAAAGATGAAGAGATTGTATGCACGCCTGACCATAAATTTATGTTGAGAGATGGAAGTTATAAGCAAGCTCAAAATTTGACTAATGAAGATTCTCTTATGCCGTTAAATAGGAAGATTTCAAAAATTGGGGGAAAGATTACTATTGATGGATATGAAATGGTTTGGAGTAATAATAAATGGATTTTTACTCATTTGCTTGCTGATGATTATAATTTAGGCAGTGGAATTTATTCTGAAGATCAAGGATCCCACAAACATCATATTGATTTTAATAAATTAAATAATAATCCTTTGAATATTGTTCGAATAATGAAGGAAGATCATTTAATTTTGCATACTGAACATTTGAAACATACCTTACATAGGGAAGATGTGAAAGAGAAAGCTAAAATGGCTCATAAAACTCTTGAGTATAGAAAGAAGATGAGTGATTGGGCAAAGCAACCAGAAGTTAATAAGATGCTTTCAAAAAGGGCAAAGAAACAATGGAAAAATAGTGATTATAAATTATTTATGGTGCAGACGTTTAAGGAATTTTGCAAAGATAATCCAGAGTATGTAGAATTAAATAAAATTATT
>JAHJRR010000103.1 GCA_018830685.1 Nanobdellota archaeon | reverse complement strand
CCAATTCTACCAGAATATTGCACAGCAACACGAAGTAGACATGCATCCTGCAATGAGAAAGTTTATGAAATAAATTAAGTTTATTTAAAGAAATAAAAATTGTTTCGTCGAATAGAATATTATTAAAGATATTTTTTAATTATCTTGTAGTCCTGCCTTTAAAAAACGGAGACATTTCTATCACTTTTTCTTTTGATTCGAAGCCCTCAGGTCAATGTTCTCCTCGCCTCAGTGTTGAAGTTTACGTTAGATCACTTAAAGTAGAACCTCCTTAAGCTTTCTAAATCTTCTAAGGGAATAAAATTGACAAAAGAATCTTCTAGAATATCGACCATCCCATTTTTAATTCCATAATAAAGACGATTTCCCCCCTCCCAAATGAGTCTCTTGCTCCTTAGAATCCATAACATGGAGCAATCCTTCAGGGAAGGTAATTGAAAGGTTATCTCTAGGATTTATATTTGACATATTTTTTCAATATTCAGATTATTTAAATAGATTTCTATTATTTTTATAGAGAAACGTAAATTTAAAAACTATTTCTCTTTTATCAATTTATGGATGACGAAGGAAAAGGAAGTTTTAAGGGAATATTTATCGTGATGGTCATCTCTTTCTTGATTGCTTCTTTTTGGAATAGTGCTTCTTGGATGAGAGAGTTTGCTCATAGCATTTTGGATCCCACTCTTGGAAATCTTCTTGGTTGGAATCTAACTGGGGGAATGATTCTTATTGTTTTCTCTATGGCACTAATTACATCTTTAACTCAAAAATATGGAACAGACCAAGAAACAATAAAAGAGATGAAAAAGGAACAAAAAGCCCTCCAGGAAGAAATGAAATTGGTTAAGGAGCATCCTGAGAAATTAATGGAGTTGCAAAAAAAACAATTTGCGATTCTTCCAAAGATGATGAAGTTAAGTATGAGGCCAATTGTTTACACAGCAATACCATTCATCCTTCTGTTTAGATGGTTCATGGATTTTTTTAATGCGGCAGGTAATCCAGAGTTCTTTGGACTTAGCTGGTTTTGGTTTTATTTGATTGGTTCTATATTATTTAGCATCGTACTTAGAAAAACTTTAAAAGTTGTTTAAATGGAAAATGAAAATCAACAGGAAATTTTACAGAAGTTGGGTTTTTATGAGCATCAGCTGAATCAATTGAGGCAGCAATTTCAGGCAATTGAGGAAGGAGTTATTGAACTTAGTTCTTTGAGTATGGGTCTTGAAGAGGTTGATGTCTCTGAAGGAGAAGAGATTCTTGCGCCAATTGGAAGAGGGGTTTTTGTTAAGGCTAAAATTACTTCAAAAGAACTCATAGTGGATGTGGGAAACAGGACTCTTGTGAAAAAGGACATTCCTGAGACTAAGAAGATTATTGAGGAACAGATTTCTAAGCTAGAGAGTTTGAAAAAAGATCTAGAGAACAATATGGAAAGTATTCAGGAAGAGGCGACTGATTTTTTGAAAGGTCGGGAAGATGTTAGTAATGAAAGTGAGTAAAAGATTACAATAATTTATTTAAACTAAATGTTATTCTGATTTAGATGTTAGGTCTGTTCAAATCTCTTAGAAAAGAAAGAGAGTCCTCACGAGAAGCTTCCAGACCAGTGTTTAATATAGATATTGGAGTTGATGGGTGGCAAGGACCATTTGATTCATTAATTATGTTAAGAAGCACGGCAGATAAAACAGAAATTGCTAAAAAATATTTTGTGGGTCAGTTTCATGTAGATAATTCAGGGAGATTGTGGAGGGGACATGAAAAAGAGTTGCATACTTTTGAGGGAAAAGTAAATTTATGGGAATGGCATGATAATGAATCGCCTCATGTGCATTATGAAGGGAATTTTAATGATATTTTTATTAGAGGTGGTGAAGTCAAGTTCGAGCATGGAACAGTAATTGAAAGACCGATTTACACATTGCAGGGATTATACATCTCTTTGCCAAATGATAAAATGAACACGAGAATCAATACATTAGAAGACGAGTTGAAATATCATGCAGGTTTTGAATATAGTGGTTCAATTGCAAAAAGGAAAGAGACAAGATTGAGGTTGTTGGAAAATAAATATCGGAAAATGGTTTCTGACCAGTAGTTTTCATCGTGCAGAGTTAATCTTGTTGGCAGATTTTTTATTCTTCAGACAAATCCTTTTTTAGATTTCTTGTTCGCTCCGAAGTCGCTCACAAATTGATGATAGAATTCATCATAAATCTACTGTGGAAACTTACTTGGATTATTTTATATCCTCCCTGATTTTCAAACTTTGCGAAAAAATAATTTTGTCATCTTTAATCTGTAGAATTGTTTATGTACATCGATCTTTGGATACTACCTGTAGGTATTAATACCTTTACATTAACCACTCTTTCTATCCCCTCTTTAACCTCGACACTTCTTCAAAAACGCCTCATAACCCATAACCCCGAGCTCGGTTACAACTCCTGAAATGTATTTTTTAGGAATCATCTCAAATGCAGGATTCTTTATTTTGACATTCTTAGGTGCTTTGTCCCAAACTTCCTTTGCGGGCCTCTGCTCTATAGAAGGATTTTCATTAGTGTACTTCCAAGAGTCTGTGAAAACATACACTGGAATCTTATTTAGGTGCGCTAGTTTTGAAAGCATATAACTTCCTACCTTATTTATTGCACCTTCTTTAGTCAATGCATCTGCACCAATGAACATCTTGTTCGCATAGATGTCATCATTTTTGTCTTCCTTCTCAAATGCTATTGCTGCGCCAGAATCAACAAACATAGTTACATCAATCCCT
>JAHJRR010000102.1 GCA_018830685.1 Nanobdellota archaeon | reverse complement strand
AATATAGCCAAAACTCCGAAGGCAAGAAGCCTTGTTGAAGCGTTGAGTGTTTTTGAATTCATTTTCTTATGTCATTTTTGAGTTACTAACGGTTTATAAAGATTTATGTTGTCGAAAATATGGTTTTTAGAAGAGATTTTAAGCTATGGGAAAATTTATATAACTAAATAACTTCCTTTTGTCGTCAATAAAATTAAAATGGTTATGAGGTCGCAGGAGAACTCTATTGGGGCATGGGCGTTTTTGATTGGCGTTGTTTTAGCTTTGCTAATAGGACTTTCTACAACCATTTTTTCTATCCCCACAATCATTAAATATAGTACTCAGATTTATGCGGTTCTTGTTCTCCTAGGACTAGTTATTGGGTTTATGGGAGTGTCTGGAAAGGATGCCCAATCGTTCCTTTGGGCAGGTGCAGTATTAGTTGTTGTTAGTAGATTTGGCATGGATGGTGTTAGAGGTACGCTTATAGGAGTGAATGTTGGTGATGCTGTGGTGTCTGTGTTCGGAGCGTTCCTCGCAATGTTCGTGCCAGCAACGATAGTTGTTGCATTGAAAACTGTTTTCTCTATTGCTAAGATATAGTATGATAATAGGATGAAACAATACGTAGAAGTATTTCTAGAGATTCTTATTATTTTAATCTGATTATGACTAAGTATAAATTATGCCTCTTGAACCTATTGAATAGGTATTTTGAAATAATCTAAGAATTTAATTAATATCTTGTAACAAGGGGAAAATCACCCAAACCTATTTGCAGGTCTGTCTTCTTTTGGTTTCTGACTTGACTCTTCTTTCTGTATCTTTGCGAATGAAGGTGTTGCTATTACAACGTTCTCTCCAAATCCCGCAATGCTTCCTTCTAGAGCGTCGACAGTCTTCTTAATCTTAGAGATTGCTCTTTTTAGCTCAATAGAATCTTTTTGTCTAAGCGTCTTTATGTCAATAATTGCGATTGTATAGCCCTCTCTTAGTGCATTGAGAACGTCATTGATGTCATCATAATCTTTTAGGGTAAATAGTTTCACAGAGACTTTGCTTTCTTTCTTTTCTCGGCCGAAATCAATCTCTAGATAATCTTCGCTAAATTCGTCAGGTGCATCTTCTTCAGAGAAAGCTCTTTTTATTCTATCAAAAACCATGCTAACCCTAACTAGGGGATATTTATAAAGATTTCGTAATTTTTTCGCATGTATCACCGTCGGAGCGGCACTATTACATCTCTTTTTTTAATTCTTCTAGAATATTCGCAATTTCTAACTCTTGCTTCTCTATTGACCCTACTCTAAGAGATAATAATCTCTCTTTATTGATGAGATCTTCAGAAACTTTTTCTGCATTAGATTTAATCATTAGCTGACCAACAATTTTGAAAACTTCTTTTGAACCCTCGACTTCTTTCTTTGCAGATTGAGTCTCAGACAGTTCCATTTGAAATGCTTGCTTTTGTAAAAGTATGTTGTGTAGATTCTGCTCTAGAATTTGTATTTCTTGTGCTTTTTGTTCTGCGTCTTTTTTGTTTTCCATTAAGTGTTAAACCGCTTTTACCTTCTTGACGACTTTTCTTGGCTTGTAAAAGATTTTTCCACCGCAATTAGGGCAAACGAATCTCTTGTCAAGATTTGTGTTCTGTATCTTCTTCTCACACTTGAAACATTTGTATGTTGGCATTTTATTATCCTAAATGGTATATTCCTGCAGCGAATTTTTTGTCGCACTTTGCGCAGTACCATATTCCTTTTGAAACTCTCTTGGCACCGATTTTCTTGCAGAGTGGGCAGATTTGTTTTATCCTTTGTTTCGATTCAACAGCATCAAGTTTAGATCTAACTTTCTTCCCGTATTTCGCTCCGAAGCGTCCTGATGCTTTTGTTTTTTTAAGTTTGGATGTCATGTGATGTATTTTAATTACAAAGTTGGTTTTTAAGATTTTGCCTTAATCCTAAAAACAATAATGGGGCTGTCCAATCGTATGAGGAACCTAGGTTCCTCCTGACAAGTCACCACCTCCTTTGGGAAAGGAACCAACGTTGTTGGAACGAGGAACTCTGTTTCTCCTGACAAGTCACCACTTCCTAGCTCTTGCGGGTATCCAATGGGGCTACCCGGATTTGAACCGGGGTCGCGAAGTCCCAAACCTCGAAGCTTACCAGACTGGCCCATAGCCCCTCTGAAATTAGTGATTTTAGAAGATTAATAAATGTTTTTAATTGGAAAAAAGATTTTAGAAAAATTAATTATTTCTTCTTGGGAGTTTCTTCTTTCTTTTCTTCGGCAACAGGTGTAGATTCTGCTGGCTTCTCTGCTTTTGCAGCTTCCTCTGCTACCTTAGCTGCTTCTTCCTGTTGTTTAATCTTTTCTTGAGTGGATTTAACCTGCGTGAAATAATCATCCAGTTCTTTTCTTTTTTCATCGCTTGTTTCTGTTTTTTCTTGGGAAATCTCCGAATCATACTTTCCAGCGTCGATTTCCTTCTCTATTTCTTGTGGGCTCTTATTCTCAATCAAGACTCCTAGACTCACACAACTTCCGACAACAGTCTTTACTGCCGATTTCAAATCTTTACTTAGTAAACTAGGCATCTTTGTTTTTGTAACAGCAATTATATTTTCTATAGAAGCGTTGGCCATTTGTGTTTTTTTGTGCTCTGCTGAACCTTTTTCTATTCCTAGCTCTTTCTTTAGTAATTCAGATGTTGGTGGTGAAGAAACGAGAACTTCGAAGTTGTGTGTATCGGGGTTTATAGCTAATTCAACAGGAACTTTCATTCCTTTGAAATCTTTTGTTGCATCGTTAATTTTTTGGATGACAACATTCATAGGGATTCCTACAGGACCAAGCTTCTGACTAAGAACTGGACCTGGTTTCATTTCTCCGCCTTCGACAAGTAATTTTATTTGCATATTATGGTTTTAAATACTTGAGATATTTTGGATATCTTAAATCACACGAGTCTATTCTTTGGATTATACCTAGCTGTTGAATTTTGTTTTGAGGAGTATTTGATAGGGGATTTTGTCTTCTTAAAATCCAAAAAGATTCTTCAATAAGATTCTGTCCATCAAGATAAGCAATTGTGGGCAACCCCTCATGATTTTCCCCAACATAAACAGCATCAGCTATCCCTCTGATATTAATCTTCTCTCCAAGATTAATCCTTCTCAATTCCTCGCTTGTTCCTATTATTCTACTCATCTTCATCCTCGTTATCTTCTCTTCTTATAACTTTCACATTGTCAATCTTTATTGTGACAGGTAGTTGGACAACGGCACCCAAAAGGTTCACAACAACTTCTTCTTTCTGTTTATCTATTCTTATAACCTTCGCTTTCTCTCCTTTAAGAGTTGACCCGATGATCTCTACTATATCTCCTTCCTTGATTGAAACTTCTTTGATAGAGATTTCAACCATATTTTTTATTTCTTCATACCCGACGGTTTTTCCGATAATACCTTTAATGTATGGTAGATTAAAAACAGAGTCTTCTGCTGTTTCTCTGTCGTCAGCTTCAATGAGAATATATCCCCTAAGCCCGTGAGGTTTTAGAACAGCGTTTAGACCCAGGCCTTTCTTCTCTGCTCTGTCGGTTATCATATCGACGGCATTCTCTTCCTTGTTTGTCGTAACTTTTATAATAAAGAACATCTATTTTTATCTCCCGACCTCGCACGAGTTATGGATAGAATTTCTCTCTACCACGAAATCGCTCGAGCTCCGCCTACACCTTAATATTTTAAGAAGCAGGTGATAGTATTTAAAAATTCAGGTT
>JAHJRR010000008.1 GCA_018830685.1 Nanobdellota archaeon | reverse complement strand
TTTTTCCTTTTTAAACCATTCCTCTACTTCTTCAGTCAGACCGCTACTAAAGGATTTTTCCGTTATGAAATTGATTGCACTTTTTGCGAGCAACTCATCCTCAACCTTATTCCCTTTAATCCAAATCAATCCATTCTGACCCACAGTAACCTCGCATCCAGATCCTTCTTTTATCAAACTGATCATACTTCCTTCCTTCCCAATTATTCTAGGAACCTTGCTTGAATTAACTTTAACGATAAGTCCTTCATCAATTCTTCCAAGACCCCTCGACTTCGTAGTCAAATCAATTCCTCTTCCATTAACATCTAAAATTTTCGCAACAACCATCTCGCCTATATCTAAGATTTCTCTCAATCCATCTTGTTTAACAAATCCGGGAACTTCCTGTAATGGAAGGAAAGCACCATCTGCAGAATCAATATCTATTTGCCAGCCATAGAAAGTTAGGTTCTCAACTTTTCCAATCACAACATTCCCATTTCTTGGTTGATAAACTCCTGAAAGAGGTATGACCTTAACAAGTTTATTAGCTTCTTCAGATAAACCATATCTTATCGCAATTATCTCTTCCCCAACCTTCTCAGTTCCCTCTCCAGGTAAATAACCTTCTCCCTTAGCAAGAATCTCTCCGGGGATCACAACTGTTCTCTTAGTTTTTTCTTCCATTATCTTACTTCCTAGCTCTTTCCTCCATTTCTACGATTTTTGAATCAAGACACAATCTCTCATTTGTGTTTCTTTTAAGTAATCGACTTGCACGAGTATATTCCATCTGGGCAAGACTATACTGTCCCAATTCTTCATATTTTATCGCACCAACCAATAATCCTTCTGCGCTACTTTCCAGAGTTGGTCTCTCCAATAAAAATTGAATATCTTCCCGTTTCATTACTCTTTCACCTCTTCCGAAACGCACGCACCATGTGTGATTGAGTTTAATTTATCATAAAAATCAAAAAGAGCCCCCGAAGGAACGGCAACATGAACCTCAAGGTCTCCGTTGTCTAACCACTTCTCGTCCTCTTTATATGCATTAACAATCCCGTATGCTCCTCCAGTATAAACTGCGGGAATAACAATCTTAACTTTTTTCGTTTCAAGTTTTATTGGGATAACTTTGCTCAATTTTTCAAGAATCTCTTTGGCCTGATTTTCAATAGGAACATTTTTCAAATTCACGCCGGCCTCTTTCAAGGCACCCCTTATTCTCTCTTCGGTGTGTGGCTGACCAGTTTGGGAGTCAACGGCATTTGTAACAAAATAATTAATAACTTGATTAAGACTCTGGTCCCTCTTTTCTTCCCTATACTCTTGAGTCAAAAGGACTTCTCCTTCCTTAACTATAACTTTAGCAATTTCATCAACATCTGTCGTACCAAATGCTTCTTCAAGGTCTTTATTCGACGGAACTTGCCCTTTCTTTGAATCTGAAAAAACCTTATTTCCCTCGAGAAAATCAGAAGCAGATTCGTCACCTTTTCTAAACTTTACTGCTTTATCCAAATCAACAATAATTTCAAAATCATTCCCGTACTTCTTTATTCTTGCCGTAGTTTGTGTCATTTTAATTTGATTTCGCGAACTCCTGAAGTTCTTTTCCAACCAACCTTTTTAATTTTTCCTCTTTAGAATTAAGGTAAGCAAGCTCAAATCTATCAATCTCAAAATTCTTTCCTTGTATGTCTTCAAACATTTCAAGTGCCAATTTGACACCTTTCTTAATTTCCATATCTGGCTTGTGGCTCTCACGAAGTCTCTCTCTTATTTTTTCATCCCCTTCTCCAATAGCATTTGCATAGTATGAAAAGTAATTTCCAGTAATATCGCTTGTAAATAATTCTGGGCGACCATTCCTTATACCCCCAATCATCAATGAAACTCCAAAAGGTCTAGCTCCCCCATATTGTGTAAACTGTTGCATTGTGTTCGCAACCTCTTTGATTATCAATTCAGGCTCTATTGGAGAATCGTACGTTATTCTATGCTGCTGCGCAACAACCTGCGATCTCTCGATAAGAACCCTTGCGTCAGAAACAATTCCTGCGACGCTCGAAATAATATGTGAATCAATCTCGTAAACTTTATTAGCAGAACTTTGAACTATTAGTTTATCTTTTATTCTCTTATCTGCAAGAATAAACACACCATCAGAGCAAACCATCCCAATACTCGCACTTCCGAGCCTAACCGTTTTCTCTGCATATTCAACCTGAAGCAAATGTCCCTCAGGAGAAAACATTGTGGCAGTTCGGTCATAACCCATTGCTTGATGTTGCATGTCTGTTGGCATTTCCATTTTCAAATTTTTAGAGAATTGTATAATAATTCAATCTACTTTAATTCTCGGTAACTATCTTTCTTATCAACCGAAATCTAAAGAATTATAACGTTTAAAAGGTTTTTGGTGCTATTTCCTCAACCCTTTCAACGTCCCACTAACCCTCTCAACAGAAATGCTCTCGGGCCAAATCGCAAAACACGCCCGAACGGAATCAACCATTTCCCTGTTAACATAAACAACAGCATTATCCTTGTTTTTCTTCACCCAACCGAATCCCGTTTTTGACATTCCAATCGTTCCAATACCTTCAAGAATAGCTTTCTGCACATCAGAAACTCGCCCATTAACAAGCAGATATCTCTTATTCTCACGCATTGTAGGTTTCAACGACTTCATAAAATCAAAAGGAAAAAGATGTTTTTATAGTTTCTCAAAACACTCAAACTTTTTAAACCGCTCATTCTAACTAATATAAAAGAAGAGGTTATGGAGATTAACATAATGAGGCAAATTAAATTGGAGTTAAGGGCAAAAGTCTTTAGATAAATCATTAATGGAAATATGCACCGTAGGTGGTTACGAAGAAGTCGGTAAGAATATGACTGCCGTGAAAGTTGGTGAGGACGTTTTTATTTTTGACATGGGTCTTAACATTCCCGGAATAGTTGAACTTCAGGAAGAAGACCTTCTAGAATATTCTTCAAGAAATAGAAATAATCCTAAATCTAAAAATGATTCTGGTCCAAGAGGAAGAACTCCTCTGCCCACTGAGGGGAAATTAAGAGAATTTGGAGCAGTACCTGACGACAGAGTTTTAGACAAGCTAGGATGGAGGGAAAAGGTCAGGGCAATTTTCATAGGCCACGCACACCTCGACCACGTTGGAGCCGTTCCTTACTTGATACACAGATATCCTGATGTTCCAATATATGCTTCACCATTTACTATGAAGTTTCTTGAAACAGTTTTAAAGAATGAAAAAGTAAAATTTAACAACCCTCTAAAAATTGTTAAACCAGACTCTTCTCAAACAATAAAGGGAAAAACGGGTTCTTACACGGTAGACTTTATTCACACGACGCACTCCACACTAGACTGCACTTTCTTAGCTCTTCACACCCCCAAAGGAATTTTCTTTTATGCACTTGACTTGAAATTTGACAATCATCCAACAATGGGTGAACCTCCAAACTATAAGAAGATGAAAGAAATTGGGAAAAAAAATATCAAGGTTTTGGTTTTGGATTCACTTTATTCCAGCACAGAGAAAAAGCCTGGAAGCGAAACGGTAGCAAGACATCTTTTAGAAGATGCAATCTCAAAAGTTCAAAATTCTAAGGGAGCGATTTTCATAACAACATTCTCTTCACACATTGAACGATTAAATAGTATAGTTGAATTTGCAAAGAAGACCGGAAGAGAAATAATTTTCCTCGGGCGAAGTCTAAATAAATATGTAGAGGTCGCAATAGGAATAAACAAATGTCCTTTCAAAAATAAAGTCAAGTTAGTCAAATACAGAAAACAGATAAACTCAACTCTTGCAAAGATAGGCAAGAATCGGAATAAATATCTAGTCGTTTGTACAGGACATCAAGCAGAAGAAAATTCTATGTTAGACCGAATAGCGAGAGGAGAAACCCCTTTTGAATTTAAAGAAGGAGACAATTTGATTTTCTCATCTTCGATAATTCCTGTTCCAATAAATATTGCAGCGAGAGCAAAAATGGATAGTAAATTGAAAAGAATTGGTGTCCGGATTCAAACGGACGTTCACGTCCATGGGCATGGAAGTCGTGAAGACATGAGGGACTTGTTAAGAATGGTACGACCTAAACATGTGATTCCCTCTCACGGGTCCCTTCAACAAGAAACGCCTTTTATTGAACTAGCTACAGAATTTGGATATAAATTCGGAGAAAATTCACATCTCTCTTCGAACGGCAAAGTTTTGAAATTTGATTGATATCAAATAAAATACATAAATTTTTATAAACTGTTAATTATCTTCAATTTAATGGAACAAGTACAAATAGTTGATAGAAAACCAAGGTTAAAGTTAAAACCATTGGAAAAAAACAGATGTTGGACCTTTGGAAAAAAGAGAGGATTATAATGAGTTAATGAGGGTTATTGAATGTGGGGGTGGACATGGCTCAGCAGACGTTTGTCGACGCAGTTAGTTAACTTTTTAGGAGGAGAAGGGGCTTGCATAACTGCGGGAGTGGATTATGCTTCTAAAAAACAAGAGATATTCGGTTTTAAGCAGAGAGACTTTTTTATTAGGAGAGGATATCGCATAATCTCTCCCAAAGAATTCTACGAAATCCAAAAAGTAACTACTGAAGATAGAGAAAGAGTGAATGATTGGTTCGAAAGGCAAGGAAAATAAAGAGTTAATGCCTCGCTCTGCTCGGCAATCGATATAATTAATAACGTAACAAAATACCTTGTATGATTTTACTTTGTTATCTCTTAATTTGCAAACGTAGTGAGCAAGTAATTTTTATCTCATTAATACTCTCCAACAAAAGAAATAATTTTTAAACCAACTCTCCATCCTAATACAAAGGGGTTAATAATAACTAATTATTTTTATGGCAAAAGAAGATATTGTTGAAGGTCTAAGATATGCGCTAGCAAAAGGCGAAACTCTTGATAAGGCAATGATGAGTTTTTTTAATTCCGGTTATACTAAAGAGGAGATTGAGGATGCTGCAAGAATTTTACAAGCTCCTCAAGTTTTTCCAACAGTTCAACAATCGACGAATCCGATTCCACAATCACTTCCTCAATCTTCTGCACAAGCCCCCCTGCAACAAGCACCTTCTTCAAATCAGGGCTACCAACAATTAATTCCGGGCTCTACAATGCCCCCAAGTCCAACGCAAAAAATATCAGCGTATGGCACCCCCCCACATTCATCAGGAAAGGCTATAACAATTGTTCTAGTTCTCCTATTATTAATCTTACTTGGAATACTTGTATCGGTATTCTTATTCAAAACAGAAATATCTAATTTCTTAAGTGGATTTTAATAATCAGCCTTGAGCCAAACCTAAAGGAGGGGTTGATAAGGGGAACCTTAGTTTCCGAAATCAGCCTTGAGCCAAACCTAAAGGAGGGGTTGATAAGGGGAACCTTAGTTTCCGAAATCAGCCTTGAGCCAAACCTAAAGGA
>JAHJRR010000101.1 GCA_018830685.1 Nanobdellota archaeon | reverse complement strand
TTAATTGAAAAAGAAATCCACTGCCTTTAGGCGGTGGTGAGCCGAACAAGATTTTCATTATCTTGAATTTTGCACTCGTTGGTCGCCTCTCGATTCGTATGGGGACTTCCCCCTAACAAGTCACCCCCTTCAGAGTTACCGCTCGCTGACGTTCGCGATTGATTGCTCAAAACAGATTTTGTCATGTTTTTTATTAGATAAAAGGAATTAATCTAGTAAATCCTCGTGGGATTGGGTGGTTTTTTGCGAGCGTTAGCGAGCGGGTTTCTGGGAAGATTAGTATTCTGTTTAGGATTATTTTCTTCTTCGTGAAGTGTGATTTTCGATTCTTGTTAGTTGACTTTTTATTTCTCTTATTTCTCTTTCAGCTTTTTTGTTGACTGCATAGTCGTATCGTGCTCTTAATCGGTCTCTCTGATTTTCTCTGTTCTGAGACATAAGAATCATTGGTGCTTGGATTGCTGCAAGACAGGAAAGTGCTAGATTTAGGAGGATGAAAGGATAGGGGTCAATTAGTTCTCCTTGGAGATATCTTAGTAGGAACAATCCATTGGTGCTCGTCCAGATTCCGATGAAGATGAAGAAGAGAAATATGAATGTCCAGCTTCCTGCCCATTTTGTAATCCAATCCGCCGCTCTCTGTCCGACGGTTTTTGGCACTCTTATTGTTGCGTATTGTTCCATAGGCACAGATTTCTTTTTGCTAGCCTCTTTTTTCCTTTTCATATAATTGGTTATTTTAGAGTTCTTATAAAACTTATTGATGATTAGTAGTGACTTCAAAGGGGTTACAATAGAAAGGTTTTTAAGGGAAAAGAGGATGGTTTGTGTATGAAGAATAAAATGAGGCATAGTGCTCCAAAATGCGAAGGGAGATTTGGCGAGCTAAGAGCTTCTTTTCATGAAACTGCTAGGGACCTTAGGGTGTTAAATGAAGATCCTTTTTGGTCTGTGATGGACTATGATGAACTCAATGAGGTTGTTGAATGGTCATTTGGGGGAGATTTTGCTATGACTTCTCTTTATGATGCAGTAGATCCTTATTTCAATAATCGTAGAGATCTTTTGAGGGGTGATCCTTTAGTTGGAGAGCCTGATAATTGGAAGAAATCTTTGATTCCTTTTGTTTTTGAAGGAATGAGAGAGACTTTAAGGGATGATGTGTTGGATGCTAAGACCCGTGTTGAACTGGGAGAAAGAGATTTTTCTCTTGAGAGACTTGCGAATCATGATTCTACAATTGTACAACATTCAGTATCCCCTGAACTCATTGATGATTATGCGAAAATTTATCTTGACCAGATGGATGTTCAATTTTTGCAACCTTTACATAGGGGAGTTTGTTGTATAGATAGTGATTTAGGAATGGATTTAACAAAAGTCATGGTTCCTACGAAAGGGAATAATGGAAAAAAAGAATATGTTTCTTTATCTGGACACTTTTTGAAGGCTGAATTTGGAACGGGATTAAATATCTCAAGAACTCTTGTTTCTTCTGCTCCTTATCGTTTTGAATTGCATAAAAGAAAAAGTGAATTTAATTTTCTTGATAATTCTGGATGTCCTTTGGGAAAACCAGTTCTTGGAGTAAGTTTTTATCTTCGTCATCCAGACACTGCGGTTATTTATCAAATTCAGGATATTAGGGGGGAGAGAGTTCCTAATGAAACCACTGATGGTTTGTGTGCATTGACCCTTATGGAAAAAATTGGTTCTGCTCTTGGTTTTAAAAGATTAATTACTTATAACCATCATACTAATCCTGTTAGGTATCTTTATCCCAATGATAGTACTCTTGCTAATGTGCTGAAGATGAATTTTGATGAATCTGCTCATAGATTGGAGTGGAAACCTATGATTACTTGTAAGGATGGGCATATTGAGGGTTATGAAAAAGAGTTGTAAGTTTTTTTGATTAACAGTATCTCCGAGCCATCGGAGATACCACAAAGTTCCAACTAAATGAATTATCTGAAAAAGTGTGCACATTTCACCTCCAGTCCCCTTGTGTCTTTTGGTTACCTCTTTTTCTCAGTCCAATTGAACCCGGATTTTTCC
>JAHJRR010000100.1 GCA_018830685.1 Nanobdellota archaeon | reverse complement strand
TCTCTTCAAGAGGAATATTTGAAGAAGGCTGTTGCATATCTTCTACTTCTTCCTTGACTGCTGCTGACGCCACAATCTTTCCACTTCTCCTTGCAACCCAACCAGAATTTCCCGATGAAGAACCACTTGAAGGAGTGGCCACTACCACCTCTTCTCCGAAAACTCCGTAGATACTTAGATGAGGCAATATAACCTCGATATAATTGCTATCCACATTAATTGTTGAATCTATTTCCTCCCATATCAGAGATGACTCATTATAATAATAAAATTTCAACGTGGACTCATCAAGATTTCCCAAAGAGATATCTTCATCAGTGTAGTACATCTTCAGTTTAGTCGAGTTAAGAAGCTCTCTCGTATTATCATCCACATTTAAATTTATCAAACTTCTTAACTGTCTCTTAGATTCCAAGGGAATATCTTCAATCTCTTCTATTGTGATGTTTGCATTACTGACATTCTCTAAGATTGTTACATCCAAAAAAATATTTGAATTATTTATTGTCGTAGGTTCATTCGACGTAAGATTGACCGTGTAGGAAACAATGTTGTTCTGAGAGATTTCTTCAGGCATTTTGTCATAAACCAAAAGTATATTTTTCAATAAAGGTGTTCCCAGTGTATCCGAAATTAATGTGGCAGAAAATCTTATTTTAGATATATTCAATTCAGATAGATTGTCTGGAATATTTTTCCATGTAATTCCTGAGTCTGAAGAATAAGAGTAGTTTATACTCTGGTTATTTAAGGAGTCAGAAAATTCCAAGGACGTTATGCTCTTTATTCCAGTAACATCCATCGTTTCAATTATAGCCGAAGAAGGATATGTTATATTTACAAAACTGTGGTCTGTTATGTTTACAGATTTTGCTTGAATGTAATCTATTTTTACATGGGGAGCAACTAAGCTGAAAGAATCTGTGGGAGAGGATAATCCCGAAATAGTGATGTTATAAAATCCCTCCTCTCCGTCGTAAAAAGTATCTCCATAAATTGAGGAATCACATTGTATGTCTTGGGGGCAAAGATAAATCTCCAATGAGTTTCCAGATAAAGCATAGGTGCTAATTACATCTCCGTTATCCAAATCATTATCAAATGTGATGTCCAGTATTTTTTTAGAATCTGGCTTAAGATTTCCATGACCTGCCGAAATAAGTTTGTTTGTTTTGTCTTTATAATCGTAAAATGCAGAGATCAAATCAATATCTAATGCATTCTCCTCGGTCCAATTAGAAAAAATTATTATCTGATTAAGAGAGACGCCCTCTTCCGTCACCGAAAGTTCCGATGAATTATAATAGTAGTCTCCAAGATTTGAAAAGTCCCACGTCTGATTCAAATTATTATACTCTGACTCTTCATAAATGTAAAAGCCGGTATGAAACATCGGGGAAAAAATCAATACGAATGAGAAGACTGCCAAAGCAATGAACAATCCTATAAATTTGTGAGATCTCTCCATAAATACTTCTGGAGATTATTGTATTTAAAGATTATTTTTTTCTAGGATCATTATTACATGTTAAGGCAAATTGAGAACTCTGGCATGTGTGTCCAACCGACATATGTCGTGAACCAGTTTTCCAATAAAAACTTTTTGAATCCGAAGAAGAACAGTATTTATCACATTTTTTCATTGAATGTAAAACTGAATCTAACAACGTGATTTTATTTGGTTATCTTGTTGCCAACCGTCGCTGTAGCGACGACAAACTTAAATTAATTTTGACTTTCGACATATTTCATAAGGAAGCACATTTGAAAACTCTGACATAAGATTTTTATACTCTATTCACTAGTCTTAATAAACAAAAGAGGCAAAATGTTAAAAAGAATTTTTCGAAGACTTTACGCGATGGCGGAAATTCTCGTTATTATTGGAGCGATAAACTGGGGCTCCATAGGAATATTTCGTTATGATTTAGTTTCTAGAGTTTTCGGACCTATGACAACTCCTGCAAGAGTTTTTTATTCTCTAATAGCACTAAGTGCGCTCTGGGTTATCTATGCAATGATTAAGAGCAGAAGCGTCAGCAATCCGTCGGAAGCACCTATTTCACACCGTCCAAGGAAGAAAAATTAATTCATGAGAAGTTTCAAAGAGCAAATCATTTGTTAACTATCACCCCTTCTTACAATATAAATAAAAAATAAAATAACGATTAAACGTTCCTAGTCAAACTAGAATCTTCGTCTATTATTAAATCCGCCGCCACTACCACCGTTACCGCCCTCTCTTCGAGGTGGTCTATCTTCCATAGGCCTTGCTTCATTAACTTTCAATGCCCTTCCTTCGACTTCTTTATCATTCATCTCGCTAACAGCTTTCTTAGCACTTTCGTCGTTCTGGAAAGTCACGAATCCGAATCCTTTCGATCTGCCTGAGAACTTATCTGAAATAACAGTTGCTTCTTCGATATCTCCGTAAGACGCAAACATTGCTTTCAACTTCTCTGAATCAACCGTGAAAGGCAGATTTCCTACATATACTTTCATTTTACATATCCTCCTTACACTTATACGCTATCAGAATTAGTTCAAACTTTCGCCTTCCTAGTTCCAACAGTCAAAATAGCGTAGAAATGAAGGTTTTTAAGGTCTTTGGTAGCTAATTTTATAAAGCGTTTTAGCCTAACAAAAGAATGAAATCAAAAAAGAACACCCTAATCTTTTTAACTACTGTAATAATAATGATTCTGGGAGTATATCTAATGGTAAACACAATTCAGCAAGGAACAAAAATAAAACTTGAAACAAATCAGGGAGACATTGTAATTCAACTCTACGAAGAGATGCCTGTAACGGCAGGGAACTTCAAGAAGCTCGTCAGTGAAGGATTTTACGACGGAGTAATTTTTCACAGAATAATCGACGGATTCATGATTCAAGGGGGAGATCCAACCGGAACAGGTTCGGGCGGCCCTGGTTACAATATCAAAGGTGAATTCACTGAAACAGATTTAGATAAAAACGACAGAGGAAAAATTTCGATGGCAAATTCGGGTGATATTGATACTGGAGGCTCCCAGTTCTTCATAAATTTAGTTAATAACAACTTCCTCGACGGGAAACATCCCGTCTTCGGCAAAGTAATTGAGGGAATAGATGTTGTAGATAAAATCGCAAAAGTCCAAACGGATGGAAGCGATAGACCTTTAGAAGAAGTTAAAATAATCAAGGCGACGGTTGTTGGTTAAGCTTTCCTTCGCCCAACTCTAAAAATTCTAGACTCACTTCGTTCGCAATTTTCTTTAACAAAATAAATTAAATAAGAACCAGTATGATTTTATCTGTTAACTGCGAGCGTAGCGAGCCAAACTATAAGCAAGAATTATCTAATAATCTCATAAAGTCCCCAAGCAAGTAGCACTATCCAAATAAGTGTGTAAAACCAGTATTCTTTCCACAGCTTTCCTTTCTTAATCATTCCCTCATATTTCTTAACAAGATACGATGCCTCTGGAGCAAGACCTAGTGCAAAAAGCAAAGCCACGAACACGACCACTGCAAGAATCTGCACAATTGTTAATCCACTCTGAATAAGATAGTAAAGAACAATTGCTCCTAGCACAAACGCAACTAAACTAGTAACAGCTGGTTTTTTATAAATTCCTTTAGCAAAACTAATCCATGATTTTGGATTAACAAGAATAACTAATATCTTTATTGTCGCTAGTACAATAAGCACAAGCGCAAGCCACTCAATTGATGTAAATGTCATTTCAACCTCTTTAATATAACACCTAATGAAACTGGTTATTTAAACATTACGCCCCCCAACCAGAATAAAAATTAGCCTCACTCTAAAGTCGCTCACGATGGCTGACCACAAAAACGGACTTCGTCATGTTTTCTCTCCGAGGTGATTATGAAATAAATTAATCAATAATTATCTGACGTGGCTTGTGGGTGATTATCAATTTCTCTAACGGAGCGCCTTGACAAAGTCTGGCGCGGAGAAATAAATTGCGAGCAAAGGCGAGCAGTAACACTAACCAAAATAAAAAATAAACAATAAGAATTCTTCTTTTATCGAGATGAACTTACATCCCCAATAACTTATGTATCAGGAACGCAGGCCAAACGATTGCTTTCAAAACTCCGACGAATCCAGCCCAGAATCCTGTAGCAGTCTGAATATAATAAACGACTGCTCCAATAAAACCCAATCCGTAAAGACTGCCCGTATGACATGCCGTGTTGTTGTATCTGCTATAACAACGAGCATCCATATTCATCTCTCTTTTATTCACACTTTTTTTCTTTGCCATGACTTGGTAAAGTGATTGTAGTTTTTAAAGTTTCTTCAATCATTAATCTTTTTTAATAATTCCCCCCAACCCTAAGATAACCACAAAACATTTATTGATAAATATTCAAATAATTAAACGCACCCTTGTATGATTTTACTAGATTATCTGCGAGCCGGAGGCGAGCTTCCCCTCATTCATTCAAAAACCTCCCTACTCCCCCAAAAACCCCTTAATCTCCTTAATAAACAAATCCCCATAATCATCTAATTTATGCTGACCGACTCCTTTTATCCTCAAAAATTCTCCTCGCGTCGTCGGTAAAACCGAAGCCATCTCTTGCAAAGAAACATCACTAAAAATTATGTATGACGGAACATTTTTATCATTAGCAAGCTTCCTCCTCAAAATTTTCAATCGTATAAACAAACCCATATCGTAATCAGTCTTCTTTTCAAAACTAGAAATCGGTTTATTATCAAGAACATGTTGTTCTGTATATGTTTTCTTAATTCCTAAACAAATATCGCACTTATTGCATTTCTCATGAGGATACTCTTCGCCAAAATACCTAAGTATGTGCCGTCTCCTACATAAACTACTCTCGCAATAATTCATAACTTTCTTAAGTTTCTCGTGTTCCATATATTTCGCGTCGCTGTCTTCAATCTTGTCGATAAAAAACTCATGCTTCCTCATGTCAGCACTAGAATAAAATAAAACGCAATCACTAGGTAATCCATCTCGACCAGCACGACCAATTTCTTGATAATAACCCTCGAGCGTCTTTGGAAAAGTGTGATGCACAATCAACCGAACATTAGATTTGTCAATCCCCATCCCGAACGCAATCGTAGCCACAATGATATGAACATCATCTTTAATGAACAGTTCCTGATTCTTCCTCCGAACTTCCCCATCCAAACCAGCGTGATAAGGCAGAACACTAAAACCCTTTTCCTTCAATCTCTTCGCAATATTCTCAACATCTTTCCGAGAGAAACAATAAATTATCGCTGACTCCCCCTCCCTCTCGTTAAGCAAATCCACAATCTTATCAAAAGAATCCTTCTTATACAAAACAATCAAATTCAAATTCTTTCTATCGAAACTCGAAACAAAAATCTCCGGCTCTTTCAACCCCAACTCACTTACTATATCATCTCGAACCCTCTCCGTCGCTGTAGCAGTCAGAGCCATCACAGGAGTATCTGGAAAAAGTTCTCTCAACGATTTCAACTCTCTATAGCTCGGACGAAAATCATGCCCCCACTCCGAAATGCAGTGTGCTTCATCGACGGCAATTAGACTTATCTCAGACAACCGAATCAAACTCATAAAGCTCGAAGAATTCAATCGCTCGGGAGCAATGTAAAGAAGTTTTATTTCACCATTCATAATTCCCATCTCAATATTCAACGCCTCAAGCGAAGAAAGCGACGAATTAATATACTCTGCAGGAATCCCGTTAACCTTAAGTCCATCGACTTGATCTTTCATCAAAGAAATCAACGGAGATATAACAATAGTTAGCCCCGGAAGTTTAAGTGCAGGAATCTGGTAACACAACGACTTCCCGCCACCCGTCGGCATAACAGCAAGAACATCTTTTCCCTGTATAGCTTTCTCAATAACCTCTCTCTGTGTCGGCCGAAACTCTTCATGCCCAAAATATCTCTTTAGAATATCTTCCATCTTTTAAATTTTATAAATTAAGAACCTCCAAACTAAAACAAAAGATGCGTGGGGTTTTTAAGAATTTAGAGTATAGGAAGAAATTTAAGGAGAGTGGTTCTTAAAAAATAATGCAAGAAGAGATTGAACAAAAAGCTTTTATACCTGATAGCACTAATGATAGCATTCAAGTCCCCGGTATGGTTCGCAAGAACAATGCCGGGCTTCCTACTCCTTCAAACTCTAATAAAAAAGCGGTATTCTTCATTGATGCTAACAATTGGTATCACAATGTCAAGAGATACTATAATCCTTCTGAAATAGATATAACTAAATTAGTAATTCTACTCGCAGAATCTCAAGGATTTGAGGTCGATGAAATCCGTTTCTACGCATCTGTTCCGAGTATAGGAGATGGTAAAACTGTTTATTATAATCATTTAGCCTACTTAGAATCTCTAAGGAAAAAAGGCGTCAAGGTCATAACAAGAAAATTACAGAAATTATCTAATAAAGAAATCTTGAAAAAGAAAAAAGAGTCATTGGATAATCTAGATTTGTGCAGTGATTGCAAGCCGATAGTAGATGCACATTTTTTAGATTTGGCAGACGTCAAAAGAAAAGAAAAAGGAATTGATGTTTGGATTGCGGTAGATATGTTAAAGCTAAGCGTTCTTGAAAATGAGTGTGATGTTTGTGTTTTGATATCTGGAGACGCAGATCTTGTTCCTTCTCTAGAGATCATTAAATCTAAGGGAAAAGAAGTTTTAACTGCAATGACTCCTCTTGGATACGCCGGAGAATTAAGGAGGAAATTTCCTTATTTTATAGTTAAACCAACAACTCTATTGAGATGTTTCAGAGATTACAAGGGGAGAATGATAAGGTAATCTGCAATATGCTAGTTCTCCAGGTCTCTTTAATATCTCTTCCATCTAGATTCACAGAGGAAAGAATTTTATAGGATTGAATTGTTATTTTTTTATGCCTTACAAACTCTCTCCTTCAGCCCTAAATCTCATAAAAGAATGCCCCAGATGTTTCTGGCTAACACAACATAAAGTTTGGAAAAGGCCAGCAGGAATTTTCCCTTCCCTTCCTTCGGGAATGGATAAAATTCTAAAAGTTCATTTTGACAAATTCAGAGATAAAAATCAGCTTCCTCCAGAAATCTGCGAGAAAGGGGAATGCAAAGATATGAAATTATTTACAGACAAAGAAAAATTAAAGATTTGGCAAAGCAATTTCAAGGGAATTTCCTGGACAGACAAGGAAGGAAACGAACTGCACGGGGCGGTTGATAACATCTTAGTAAAAGGAAAGAAACTTATCGTTCTTGATTACAAGACAAGAGGATATGCTCTGAAAGAAGACACAGCAGAGCATTACAGGCAACAGCAAAACATATACAATTTCTTATTACGGAAAAACGGATACGAAACGGAAGATTTTTTCTTCCTGCTGTTTTATGTCCCAAGAGAAGTCAC
>JAHJRR010000099.1 GCA_018830685.1 Nanobdellota archaeon | reverse complement strand
TTCTATTCACGCGAGGGTAACGCCCCGACCGAGATTCGAACTCGGGTCACAGCCGTTCTCCAAGGTGGCTTGCATTGAGATGCTAGGTCCTATTCTCTCGTCGAGATTAAACCACCACTTGAATTGAGAGGGCTGCATTCTTGGCCTCTGAACTATCGGGGCTTGTGTTGTTTCCCGATAGTTCTTTTCTTTGCGATTTCGTCAAGGTGTTTGAAAATCGCCGCTCCTGTTTTGAGGAAGTTTCTAAAAGAAACAAGCGAGTTTCTTTTATTGAACTACCGGACTTATACACTCACGACGTTCATCAAACAAAATCTATATTTAAAAACTTTTAAAATTGAAAAAACTCTCATTCGGCGTGTGTTGTTAAGTAAGCGGGAGTTATTCTGAATAAAAAAATTAATCAAAATAAGTCAAAACTAATCTTTAGATACTTTCCATAAATATTCAAAATATTTTTTATAACTATCTACAACGAATTTATTTTCTATTATTATCACGAAAAGTTTTTCTTCAAATACATTAATTGATACTTTATCCCCAAAAATCATTGTAGAAGAAGGTGTTAATTCTTCAATGTACTTTACCTTAAAATTAGGTAATTTTGTAAAAGGATGTTTTCTTAATTCTTCACTTGTAATAATTCTCCCTTTCATCTTTAACAACCCAGTTTTTTTTGCTATATGAGGCAATTCATATTCTAATGCATCATAACTTTTTCCAGTTCCCCCATAAACCATTATTTCTTTAGTTTTAGATTCTAAAAGCATTCTAGCAGTTGTTCTTAATCCTGATTTTCCTTCTAATATGCTTACTATAGATCTTTTTGGTTTTTCTTTTTCTAAGGATGATAAATCTGGAATTATTGATTTGATTATTTGTTCTCTTTTTTGTATTTGATTTAAAAGATTTTTTGGCGATGTTGTTTGAAATAATGTTTTTTTCTCTTTAATGATATGGCTCGCTAATCCTTTGTTAATTAGGTTTCTTAAAATATTGTAAGTATGGGTTCTATCCATATTCAGTAGTTTTGCTAAATTTCCTCCACTAATTGGACTGTTTTTTAATAAAGCAATGTAAACTTCTGATTCTTTATTGCTTAATCCAGCTTCTTCAAGTTTTTTTATTAGTTCCATTATATTAATTGATAACTATTCCTTTATAAATGTTGTTGTTTTTAGTTACAACAAAGATTTATATTGTGAAATTTTGAGATTACTATAAAGGAGTTTAGACTAAAAATGGAAAGAAAAGGTCATGTAATTGAGAGAGATGGGGGATTCACGGTACATTATTTCGACTCAGAAACAGGAGAAGAAATCTCCACAAGGGAAGCCTATATAAGAAGGGCAAAAATAGGAAGGAGCTTAGAAAGAGCATATAGAGAAAATGGATTAATTGGAGATGCTGAAAAACATCAAAGAAAGGCAGAATACTATGAAGCAAACATGGATCATATGAGTGATAGGGTTGGGTGTTATATTACAACAGCTTGTGTTGGGGCAAAAGACCTACCAGATGATTGTTTAGAGTTGCAAACATTAAGAAATTTTAGAGATGGATACTTAGCTAATCAACTGGAAGGAAGTTCTCTCATTCAAGCTTATTATTCTAGTGCTCCTAATATTGTAAAAGCGATTAATAGGGAACCAAATGCCCAAGATATATTTGCTGAAATTTTTGATAGGGATATTGCAACTGCTGTTAGGATGATATTGGAGGGAAATAATGAAGGAGCGTTAAAACATTATATGGATACTGTGATGAGAATGAGAAATAGATTCTTATGATTTCAAGTTCTTAGTATCTTAACTCCCTTTAACTTGACAATCTCATTCGGCGTTAGTTTTATAAATATCTAAAATCTATTAGAAATATGAAAAAAGAGGGTGAGAGAAATTTTCTAGTCTTGGAAAGTAAAAAAGGTTTGTCTGAAATCGTCGCGACGCTCCTCGTAATTCTTCTCGTTATTATCGCAATCGGAATCATCTGGGGCGTTCTAAGAAACGTAATCTCCAGCGGTTCTGAAGAAATTAGTTTCAGCGGACTTACGCTCGACTTAGGAATTACAAGAGCATCAGTCGTAGAAGGAGCAACCACAATCAGCGTTAGAAGGAAAACAGGAACGGGAGATGTGACGGGATTAAGATTCATATTCTTTGATGGAGAAAACAGTCAGAGCGTAGACAAAACCACTTCCCTACTACAAGGAGAGGAAAAAACATTCACAATCACAGCTGAGGAAATAACGGGAGTAGAAGACGGTTGGACCGTATCCGTTGCCCCAATATATTTAACAAACTCAGGGGCAGAAAGCGTCGGAGAAGTAACTCATACTGTAACACTCGGAAACGTAACCCCCGCCAGTGGAGGAGAGGAAGGTGGGGATATCTGTGGGGATGGTACTTGCCAAGCATCTGAAACGGAAATAACCTGCCCTGCAGATTGTAGTCCTGGAGAACCACCAGGAGCAGAATGCATAATAGACGACGATTGTCAATTTGGATATTCTTGCGTAGAAGGAATATGTAGCGAAACATGTAATTATAACCCTGTTGAAAGTGTTTGCGACCCAGTAGGAACATACCAATGTGGTCTAGTGACCGTCTGTGGACAATCTGTAGATTGCACCGCAGTATTAGGCGGTTGTGAAGTTGGAAAATATTGTCTTGTAAACAGTTGTGAAGCGGACACATTCGCAAACCAAGGAACTGTTGAGGAGGTCTTCACAAACGCAGAACCATTTCAGATACTAAGTTCAGGCATACCAGATATAGCAGTTACGAATCTTCAAGGAAAATGGATTAGCTTCGTAGGCCTTACAATTTGCAGGCAGATCTCCTTCCACGGACCCGTTCCAGAAGGAACCGGATACTATGTAAGACTCACCGCAACCGCATCAGGAATCATCGAAGGTGTAACTAATTATAATGTTTGGAATAACAGTCAGTGTGGGGGATATTATAGTTAGTTCTTTTTTGGAAAAATTATAAAAATTATTTTCTCTTCACAATACGAAAACCAGTACCAACATCTCTCCCATTATCTGGTAAGACAGAAATAAGTCCTTGATACCCGGAGGATCTATTTGCGGAACGAGTCTCTTCAGCATTAAAAAAACTACACCCACTCCTTTGAACTCTAAATAAATTAGGTAAGTTCACGCATTGGTTATTCGTATTACACATTCTATTAGTATAAGAATCTCCTAATGTCGAAGGACCTTGTGGATCCACTTGAGAATCTTCTATATATCCATCAAAAAAATCCTGGACCCATTCCCTAACATTTCCATGCATATCATAAAAACCCCAAGGATTAGGTAGTTTAGTTCCAATATTGCGTGGAGGGCCCGAAGAATACCAAGCATAATCTTTTAACTTGTTTTCATCATCTCCAAAAGACCATCTTGTTTTCGTACCTGCACGACAAGCATACTCCCACTCGGCCTCCGAAGGCAATCTATACAAAGAATCTCCTTCTGCCAGATTTAATTCATGAATAAAATCCTGTGCATCTTCCCACGTAACACTCATTGCAGGAAAAGATTGAGAATTCAATCCACTATCCCAAACCCTCTTTTTCATAACACCCATCCACTGCTTCTGCGTTACTTCATATTTACTTAAATAAAATCCTTCACTAATAGTTACTTCATGCTGAGGCATCTCAATTTTATTGGCCATCTCATCAGAATCAGGAGAACCCATTAAAAATCTGCCGGAAGAAACGTATATGAAATCCATATTAACATTTCCAGGTAAGACAACAATCAAGTTATCTTGCGAATCCGATAATATGGGTTCTGTGCAACAAATTTGGTCCTCGAGTGGAGGGCTGTCGGTAGCTTCTTCTTGAATGAATCTTTTAGCGAGTCCTTTTTCTTCACACTCTCCTGTAATTGATGGAGCTTCCCAAACTCCGCCTAATCCTGAACAAGACCAATCTTCTTCAGGTCTGTTATTACAATCTATCGTTGAGCAATCGTTTACTCCAACATCGGAATAAAGAATGCTTTTAGCAAATGCGTTACAGGTCCCACTTAAAGTCTCAGATGCTTTCAGTTCAAAGTCACACCATGAATTTATTTTCTCTTGTATACACCATCTTTGGCAAGTTTCAACAAGAGGCTTTATTGTATTGTCTCTTCCTCCACCAACGCCTCCACTAGCTACACTCCCTTCTGTATAAGAAAGATTCTTCCCAAACCCTCCTTCTGCCAAAAGTTCTTTCTTTTCCAAAACTTTCTTATTATAGGGAGAAACAAAAAGTTCAAAGAACCTGCTAGGATCCACCCCAATATTAGCAGCCAAACCACCCCAGAAACTCCAATTATCAAGTTCAGATTCAAACTGAATGTTCCCACTTATTCCTCCCTGAACAGCAGGGAGTAAAAGTCCATAATCATTAATGTGAAATTTAATATAAGGTCCGGCATAAACTTCAACCTCAAGAGAACTCATTACTTTATCAACAGAGAATCCAAACTGATTTTCAAAACCAGTAATATTCTTCCAATTACCATTAACATAAACTAGACCTGGCGTTAAATTTGCCCTTTGAAAAAGATTAGCCTTCAAATCTGTAGACAATCCAGAAAGAACTCCAACAACAATATCTATAGAAGGCGTAAGAACAACGAGACCTACAAGAGGAATAGGGGCAAGATTCAAAAGAGGATATGACTTCTGAAAATCGTTTATTTTAAAATCCAAATCAGAAACAAGTCTAAGATCAACTCCCTGTTCAAGATTAATTTGGGCCTTTATGTATCTATCCTTCCATACAGCTTCAATATCTGGAACAAGATTAAAAGAAAGACTTCCATCTAAAACCAATCTCCCTCCAGGAGAGTTCTCTGCTAGAATCACACCCTCGAAATTATAAGAGTGTTCAAAATCTTCTGATTCTACGCTAACAATCTTTCCCGAAGAAGTCACAGGTGCATTATTTCCATTAGACAAAATCGGCTGATTAAACACAAAAGTATCAGTGTCGAGAACCTGCTCTAAACTTGCAGGCTTAGTATGGACAATGGTTCCATCAGGTGAAACCCCCGTCACCTCAAAAAGAATCCCATTCGGAGTCTTCTCACTAATCCCTCCAACAATCACATCTCCTGGAAAATAGTTCCTAGGTTCTGAAAAAACCACTTTATCCCTTTCAATTTTAGAAAACGTATTCAATTCGACATTAGATAATTCATAAACACGCGGTTGATCATCAACGGGCTCCGTAGGCTTCTTATTATCATCACTCCCACAAGAAAATAGTAGTGCAGATGAAGCAAGCAAAGGGACAAATCCCCTTCTAAAAAAATTCTTCCCTTTAGTGAAAAGATCTTCCAGAACCATTGCAAAAAAGAGATATCTAAATATTATAAATCTTCCGAAGATAAGAAAGTTTAAATATCATTTTTGGTTCAAATAGCTGTTACCCTACATAATGGCGTATAAAAAATACATAAAAAGAGGCGGTAAGATTTACGGTCCTTACATTTATCATAGTCGTAGAGAGGATGGAAAGGTTATTTCTGAATATCATGGAACCTCCAAAAAAGCATACAAACCAAGCTACAAAAAAATCTCGCTCGCATTTGTAGGATTGCTGGCATTAATCGCAATAACATACCTAGCATTCAACATAGAAAACGTCTTCACGGGAAGAGCTGTGATGGATATCGATGCAGAATATTCTGAAGGAATCATAAGTGGACAATTAATCCTTTCACATCAAAACGAACTAACAAACTCATCAAGACTAGTTTTTGAAAACAACGGAAAAACGGTTTTTGAAACAGGTTTAGAATCTTTCCTCTATCCAGAAGTTTACTTCAATCTAATAATATTAACAGATCAAAAAGATTTACCCATTAAAACAGAAGATTCAAAGGATAGCTTCGAACCAACTCCCACAGATAATCTAAACAATGAGACTGAAATACTCACAAATCAAACTGTAGAAAATAACTCAACAGATACGAATCTTGGGAACGAAACGTATATCACAAAAGATAATTCAACATCTGACGAAGAAGACACCGGAAATGAGATTGATAACTCTATAAATAGCACAGAAGACAACTCAGAGAGTAACACAAATGGAACAGAGGATTCGGTAGATACTACAAATCCCGAGGATTCAGGCACAGAAACTACTGATGATTCTACAAGCTCTACTGAAGAAGATTCTAATGAAGTTTTAGTAGACAGCGACTCAGAAGAAGGGGCACCAATAACAGGAGGGGCAATCTCTGGAGGAATAAAAATGATTTCAGGCAGTATAACAAAAGGAAAAATCTTCTCTTACAAACTAAAAAACAATGAAAAATTCAATGGAATTGACAAAGGAAGTGTCAGAACAGATATTGAAAAACTAAACGAAAACGTCCTAAAAACACAAATAAATAATCAAAAGATAATAATCTCAACAGAATACGCTAGAGAAAAAATAATCATAGATCTAACAAAACTAAATCTCACTCTTGAAGAAGGGCTTCTAAAAATAAAGCTTCTTGAAGCAAACGGTTTTGAGACTTCATCCATAACACTCAATATTAGCACGATGGAGATAATAGACAAGATAGTTTCAGAAGAATCAACAAATGAAACTGCTCCCTACCTGAATGAGATAGCTGAACTAACACCCGAAGAAAGAAAAGCTTTGGAAGCAAACTTTGGTAACAATTCAATTAAAACAAAAAACGCCGTGTCAAAAAACGGATTCTTAATAGTAACATACACCCTAGGTTCATACGAATCAGAGTTCTCTTATAATCCAGAACTAAGTAAAGAAATCCTAGAAACATTCGCTAAAAGAGACCGAGATAAATGGGTGAAAGACATCGCAAAAGATATTTTAAGAGACAAACCAACAGAAACTAAAATAAC
>JAHJRR010000098.1 GCA_018830685.1 Nanobdellota archaeon | reverse complement strand
GCTTCGCTCGGAGATAACTAAATGACTAAATCCTTTCTTAAAATATAAAAACTCTTTTTATCTATTTATCACATGAAAGATTATCTTGTTCTTGGTTCAAAAAATCTGAGACGTCGTGGAATCCGTAGTTGGTTAACTCTTTTAGGAATCTTAATCGGAATCGCGGCGGTCGTCTCTTTAATCTCGTTAGGAAATACCCTTCAAGAAACTGTTAGCTCTCAATTCAATATAGCTTCTGTAGAAGTAATCTCTGTTCAAGCAGGAGGATTAACTGGGATGGGTCCTCCGGGAACTGGCGTTTCAAATCCGCTAACGAAACAAGATGCAGATGCAATAGGAAAATTAAGCTCGGTGGAGTACGCAATTCCTCAGAATATAAAAACAACGAGAGTAGAATTCAATAATATAATATCTTTTCTTAGTGCAACATCTTTACCAAACAATGAGATGATAAAGGATGTTTATGAAATTAACAGTATGGAGGTTTCTTCAGGGAGATTAATGGAAAAGGGAGAGGAAAGCGTTATAATGATTGGGAAGAATATAGCAGATAAGGACAAGAACTCTTTTGGAAAACAAATCGAAGTTGGAAACAAATTAAAAATTAATGATGTAGATTTCAGAGTAATAGGAATTCTTGAGGGCAAAGGGAGTTTCATAACAGATAATTCAATCTATATCAACCAAAAATCTCTGGAGGATTTAACAAACTCTAGAGATAATGTAGACATTATTTCTGTAATCCCAAAAGATAAAGATTCAATTAATAAGGCAAAAGAGGATATTGAAAAATTACTTAGACAAAGAAGGGGCGTTAAAATTGGGCAAGAAGATTTTGATGTTTCCACACTCGAAGCTCAATTCGAATCTATCAATCAGATTCTTTTTGGAATTCAAGCATTCATTGTAATCATAGCATTAATCTCGATTGTCGTCGGTGCAATTGGAATTGCAAATACTATGGCAACCTCTGTAATCGAGAGAAGAAAAGAGATTGGAATAATGAAAGCTCTCGGAGCCAAAAATGAAAATATATTCTATCAATTCTTTGTGGAGGCCGGACTTTTAGGTTTGGCAGGAGGAATAATCGGAATAATTATTGGAATAAGCATAAGCTATCTTGGAACTTCAGGAATCAATAGTTTTCTTGGTACAGAAACTAAACCAGACATAAGTTTTTTATTAATCTTTTTTGCTCTTGCAGGAAGTTTCTTAGTCGGCGCAATTTCAGGAATATTACCTGCAATGAATGCAGCAAAACAAAATCCTGTGGAGGCAATAAGAGGATGATAAGTAAAGAAAATGTAAAGTACTCTCTGAAACATTTAAAGAAAAAGAAAAACAGAAGTCTGTTGACAATCTTATCTATTCTTGTAGGAATAACCACAATTTTCATTTTCGTAAGCTTTGGTCTTGGACTCTACAACTATGTGAACAGTTTTGTTTCAGAATCCTCTGCAGACAAGGTTTTCATTCAAACGAAGGGAGGTATTCCCGGTATTGACCAATCTGTAACATTCAGTAATGAAGATCTAAGAAAAGTCGAAACTTCCTCTGGAGTTTATGACGCGGAAGGGGCTTACATAAAGGTTGTCGGCGCAGAACAAAACAAAATAAAAAAATATGTTTTCATGAGTTCTTACGATCCAGAGAAATATCTTTTAATAGAAATGTCAAATATTGATATTCACTCTGGGAGGGAATTGACAAAAAACGATAGGGGAAAAGTCGTCTTAGGATATAATTATCTTATAGAAAACAAGATTTTCCCTCGTGTCTCCGAGGTAAATGATAAAATAAATTTAGACGGAAAAGATTTCACAATAATCGGATTTTACGAATCTATAGGAAATCCTCAGGACGATTCAAATGTCTACATAAACAACGAATATTTCAATGATATTTATCCTGAGAAAAAAGGATATGATATGATTATAGCAAGGGTTGACACTTCAAATATTGATAGAGCCGTGGAAAATATTGAAAAGAGCCTAAGGAGCTCAAGAAATCTTAAAGAAGGAAATGAGGATTTCTTCGTCGCTTCATTCGGAGATTTGCTCGAGAGTTATTCTTCTGCACTGAATGTGATAATAGGATTCATAATACTAATAGCACTAATCTCTGTTTTTGTATCTGCAATAAACACTGCAAACACAATGATAACATCTGTTCTAGAAAGAACAAAAGAGATTGGTGTGATGAAATCTATTGGTGCAAGAAATTCTGAAATATTCAAGATATTCTTATTTGAATCAACTTTCCTCGGATTTGTTGCAGGAGTTTCAGGAGTAATTCTGGGAGTAATTTTAACAAGTATCGCTAGAAACACATTAAGCGGAATGGGTTGGGGTTTCTTACAACCATACTATTCGCCTAGCTTGTTCATAGGGTGTATCCTGTTTGCAACAATAACAGGAGCAATCTCCGGAATTATGCCAGCAATAAATGCAACAAAAACAAACCCGGTTGATGCGTTGAGATACGAATAATTTTTTCAAATCAATCCACACTAAAGCTTGAATTTCGCACAACACCTACTAAAAAACATTAAAACATTTATATACATCCGTGATTAAAATTTAAATAATGAAGATTAATTATTTAATTCCGATAGTTGTAGTTATTGGAATTATTACTTTATTCTTTTTTCCCGAACCAGAAACAAATTTTTTATCTTATCTTGGAACAGCATTATTTTTTGTAATCATAACAATATTCTTAGTAGTATGGAAAATTAAGAAAAAGTAGATTAATGATTTTTAAGAATTATTTTTAAGAAAATGTTTTATTGTATACAACTTCCGACGTTCTAGATTATAATCAATAATTTAGTAAGATAAAAACTACTTCTTCCAAATTGATTGATTAATTTCTTCTTTGGCTTTTTCGATTACTTCAGAGTCTTTTTTTATCATTTTTATTCACTTTGTTATACTGGGTAATTTTTTATTTAAAAGTTTTGCTTCTTCAAAAATTCTCTTTTTGGCGATATTACAATATTCGTCATCAATTTCAACACCAATCCCTTTTCTGTCATGTATTGCTGATGCTATCAATGTTGAACCACTACCCATAAAGGGGTCTAAAACAATATCTCCCACAAAACTGAATAATTTTATACATCTTTTTGGCAATTCAACCGGAAAGGGTGCTGGATGTCCTCCCGCTCCTTTTTTGCTTTGGCCATTAAAAGTCCAAATTCCATTTGTCCAATCCATAAATTCTTGTTTGGTAATATCATTTTTTTTGCTTCCACTAGTTTTCTTCCAACTATCTTTATATAAAATTAGAATCAATTCTACCGGTGCTATTACATATGGTGCGGAAGCACTAAGCCATGAACCCCAAGCTGTTCTTCTAGAAATATTTCCTTCATTCCAGATTATAGTTGAATGATATTTATAGCCAATTTTTTTTGCAATTATGGTTATGTCTGCACCTACACTTTGTTGCCCCCCTTTATTTTTATCTAACGGAATGTTTAAACACAGTCTTCCATCATCTTTTAGCCATTCAAAACATTTTGATAACCACTTATGGCTAAACTCTAAGTATTTTTCGTAACTTATCTGGTCATTATGTGAGTTATATTTTATATCTACGTTATATGGGGGAGAAGTGACAATTAGATCAACGCTTTCTTTAGGAATTTCATCAGTTAAGAGAATATCATCTTTGATAATTTTTACTTTTTCATGATTTAAAAAAATATTATTCCTCTTTTTAGCACCCATAATAAATCAAACCTTCCCTTCGTATATAAAGTTATTGAAAGCTAAGAGTATCTCCGATACTTCTAAACAGCCCTCATTTTTTAAACGGTTTTGATGACAAAAAAATAAAATTAGGCGTGAAATCAATGATTAATTATTCAGTTACAAAAAGTCATCGGAGATACTCAGCTAATTCTATTTTACTTAATTATCGTTATAATTTCATCAAACTCAGATACTATTTTCTACCTTCGTGAAGAAGTCTATGTTTTTCTTTCTTTTTTTTATTCTTTCTGTAGAAATAATATGCAATTCCTCCGACGATAATTACAAATGCAACATATTTTCCCGTTGAACTTCCCTGGCTCGCTTTTGATTTAAGGATGAACGGAGCAGGATCAAAGGAAACAGTTTCATCAACACTTCTTCGAGTGTCTGTTATATCCGTGTAATATAATGTCAACGCAATGTTGCCCGCCTCGGCACTAGCCTCAAATTCTGCAGTGGTGAAGTCGTTTGAATCTAAGGAACCAATAATGTTCGTTGAAGCTCCCATCAAAACAATACTCTCTTGTGTCTCCAGCTCAATAGAAAGTGCTTCAATATTATTTTTCCCACTATTCAAAATCTCAAAAGTAATCTTCTTTGTAACAGGGTTATAGTTCTTTACAGAAATCTCAAAATCAGTTCTAACATCTTTGACATTTACATCAAACGAGTGTAAGATTTTTCCCTCTCCTTTTGATTTAGACACTAAAATATCAAGTGGATTATCTCCTTCTTTAGCATCCTCATCAACTCTTAATGTGTAAGGAACCAACCAAAAATTCTCGTAGTCTTTAGAAAAAAGTCCTCCTTGAATGGTCCTCACAGAACTCATCCCAGGATCAACTGTAAATGGGAAACTGTTTTGAATATCAAATCTAATTGTCCCACAATCACTATCACTAACTCCTGTAACTTGAAATACCATATCCACACTCTCTCCAGGAGTAACTGGGTAAGGGTCTTGATTAATAAGATTTACTCTCAAATTACATGCACTCAAGAGTGCCCCCGAAAAAACAAGAACACCCACGGCAAAAAACAGATTCAAAAATATTTTTTTCATTCCAAAACATAAAATTGTTTTAATATTTTAAACCTTTCTAAAATAGATTTAATAATTTTTATCCTCCCATATTGAATTAAAATACTCTTTGAACTTATTAGAGATTTCTTCGGATATTATTAATATCGCAGTGGGAATCGGCTTCCAAGAGATTAACATGACTTTGTCTTTATAGATATCAATTGTCCCTGGAAGAGGAAAGCCAACATACTTCACATTGAATTTTGTTTTCTTAATAAAATCTGATTTTCTATAGGCCTTATTTGCTATTCCTTTAGAAGGTATTTTTTTAAACACAGGATACATATCCCCATAAAAATCATCGGTTATCTGTCCTTCATCAGTGTAAAAGAAAAACCAAGTTTCTTTTTTACTCCCCTTATCGAGCATTTTATAATAAGCAGTTTTTATTCCTTTCAATCCTGTGAAAATTTCCGCTTCCTGTCTGTTTTGACGATTCTGTAAATTTTCCAATTCAGGAATTAATCTTTCTAACTCTATTTTTTCCTCTTGAATCTTCCCTTCTTTAATTTTCAAGTATTCTTTTAATCCTGAAGGAGAAACAGCTTGGAAATGTTTAGTTTTTTCTTTTATTATATATGAGATTAAACCTTTATCCAGCAGTCTGTCAAGAATCTCATAGATATTTGAATAAGCTACATGTGCCTCCTTAACTATTGGTCCCACTGTCGATGAGCCAGTTTTAAGTAATGCTAAATATACTTTAGATTCTCCGTCGGTTAAACCAAGTTTGATAAGAATGTCTTTATTCATGGATTATAGAAGAGGTTGCCATTTAAAACTCTTCCTATTATACACCCTGTACAAGGGAGATAAGATATAAAACCATTTTATTTTTGCTTTATCTATGAAACAAAAAAATAATACAACGGAAGGAGGTAACAACACAAAATGAGTTTAAACGCACATGCATTTGTAGAAGGCGATTATAGAGAAACTCTGTACCGTGCAGCGGAAAGGCTAAGCGACGAAGAACTTGACGAAAGAATTACTTTATATGAGGAAACCGACGAAAGAAATAGGGAGCGTTATAAAAATCGGTGGACATCAAAGCTTTATCAATGGATAATGGAAAATCCTTGGGGACCCCGAGCGGCATTAGAGATACCTTTTGTCTTTGCAATTGGATTTCCTGAAATCGTTTATGACAAATTTACAGAAGGAACCAAACCGTTAATCCTAGATAATATCAATCCTCTGGTAGGTTCCGAAGTTGCTTACAAGGTGGCTATTCAGGAAAGAAACACAAGAAAGAGAAAATCTATTTAATCAGTTTTTGTGTAAGAGGTGATTTATTTTTCTTTGTTCTTCTCTAAATATCTTTCTAACCGAAATCTTCTCACAGAAATGTTTAAAAACTAATTAATTCTATAAAATTCAACAAAAAACGAGGTCGAAATATGGATGAAAAATTTGTAGCATTCGAAAACGTTGATGAGGACGAGGAAGAATTCGAAGAGATGATCGACGAACTCGACG